>JANNJF010000427.1:0-1657 GCA_031405715.1 Gammaproteobacteria bacterium
TGACAAAAAAGGCATTTACTTCGACGAAGTATAGGATATCAATAGAACAGCATGGCCCATAGAATCCTGATCGCCGACCCATTTCACCAGGAACGCTGGGACTACTTTTATTCCCTGAGCAAGAATGGCGGCAAGCCGCAGCAAAGTCACCTGGTCGTGCACTTCAAGGGGGATGAGGTGGTGGCGGTGGACGGGGATCTCGCCCCGCAAAACACTCCGCAGACTACTCCGACACCGGATAGCGCTGGTCAGACCTAAGCGCCCTGCTCCCGCAGGCAGCGCTAGCGCCCCCAGCCCCTTGATAATGGCTCTTAGGCAGGGCGCTGCACCTTAGACGCTGCGCTTGTTTTTCGACGCGGCCCGCCGGCGCCGCGCCAGCTTAGGATCCGCCAGCAGCGGCCGGTAGATCTCGATACGCTCGCCGTCCCGCAGCACCCTGTCCAGCGTCGCCACTTCACCGAACACACCGACGGCCTGTTTAGCGAGATCGATCTCCGGGTGGCGCTGGACTATGCCCGACAAGGCGATCGCCTGCACGAGAGTGGTGCCCGCCGGCACCTGCAATGGAATCATCGTCTGCTGTTGCGGCGAGGCGTACACCACCTCGACGCAGACCAGCTCCGCTCCGGCAGACTCAACGTTTGCCATACAAGGCCACGGCACGCTGCCGGAAACTGTCCACCAGACCATTGGCGATGCCACTGAATACCGGGCCCACCACCATTCCCAGTAGCGCGTTGGCAAACTCGAATTCGAGATGCAGGCTCACCTTGCACGCCGTGGTGTCGAGGGCCTGAAAATGCCAATACCCCTGCAGCTGTTTGAACGGGCCGTCCACCAACTGCATTTCCATTTCCGTCCCGGGCACCCCGCGATTGCGGGTGGTGAAGGTTTTGTGCACGCCGCTATAGGCAATGTCGATGGCGGCGGTGACGGTCTCCGCGTCCCGCGCCAGCACGCGCGCACCGCCGCACCACGGCAGAAATTCACCATAGGACTCGATGTCCGCTACCAGGGCGTACATCTCGCTCGCACTGTAGGGCACGAGTGCGGATTTGTTCACCGTCGTCATAAAAAGAGCCGCATGTTGAACAACACCAATAACAGGCTGAGCGGCACCACCACCCGCACCAGCCATAACCAGATGTCGTAGGTACAGGGTGAGCGCAAGGCCATGGCCTCTTGCGTCAGGGGAGTGGTCAGCGCCCAGCCGACAAATAACGACGACAGTATCGCGCTGATAGGCAGCATGATGTTAGACGTCAGGATCACCAGGATATCGAGCAGGCCGAGGGATTTTGTCTGGCCGAGTACCGAGAAGGAAAACTTCCAGTAGTTGAACGACAATATCATCATCAGCCCCAACAGCCACAGCGCCGCGCCACAATAGAGCACGGCGCGGGCGCGGCTGATCTCACGACTCTCCACCAGCCACGCCACCATCGGTTCGATCAGGGCGATGGCGGACAACCAGGCCACCAGCGCCAGCAGGATAAAAAACAACACGCGCAGCAGGCCGCCCAGGGGCAACGGATCGAAGGCCACGGCCACCGTCTGGAACACCAGCTCGGCACCGCCTACCAGATCGCTGCCGGCATCGAACAACAGCGGCAGCACCACAAAACCCGCCAATATCCCCACCAGTATATCCACCCCT
>JANNJF010000428.1:0-8332 GCA_031405715.1 Gammaproteobacteria bacterium
CCGGCGGTATTGGGCAGCAGGGTGTATTTGTCCGGCGGCAGCACGTCCAGCAGGTTCGGCTCGTTGGGGTTCTGCCCGATGTTGCTGCGGCGGATGGCGATGGTCACGATCTGCGCACCGCTCGCCTCGGTGGCGCGGCGCGTCTCCTCCAGGTCCTTGTACTTGCCGGTGCCCACCAGCAGGCGCGAACGGTAGGACTTGCCGGCGATCACCAGGTTGTCTTGCACGTCGCCCGCTACCTTCAATGTCGAAATCTTGCCCGTCATCACCCACCCCCTATCGCCGCCACGACTTCGACGCGATCGTTATCCTGTAAACGCACCTCGGCGTGCCGGCTGCGCGGCACGATTTCCTTATTTAACTCCACCGCCACACGCTTGTCGGCCAACCCCAACTCGCGCACTAAGTCCCCGACCGTGGCGGCCGCCGCCAGGGTCTTTTCCTCACCATTCAGGGTGATACGCACGTTCGTTGCACCGGTCATAACCTGCCTCTGACTAAGCGTCATTGCATCCACGTGCCATTGTATCGTCAGACCGGCGGAAATGCAGCCGGCACGCCGGCCGTGATGGGCGATGCCAGGCCCTGGGCTGTATTTTACCCTGCCCCTCGTGTCAGGCGGGTGTCGGCCCCGCCGGCATAATCCCTTGCACCGTTTCCCGCCAAAACCGGTCAACGCGGCGCTATACCGGCCCGGGCGCAGTTGTTACCCGGCGGTAAACTATCGTAAACTGGCCAGGCATCGCGGGTGTGGTTCAATGGTAGAATGAAAGCTTCCCAAGCTTTAGACGTGGGTTCGATTCCCATCACCCGCTCCATCTTTGCCTCTGTCGCCGGATTCCGCGCGCAACCATCGAAACATCGTCATCGGGAGAAAGCAATTGAAGAAGACGTTCAAGATTCTGGCTATCGTGCTGGGAAGCATCGTTGCACTGCTGATCGTGGCAGCCGTGGTGGTGACACTGACGTTCGATCCCAACAAATACAAAGACGACATCATCCAGCTCGTCAAACAACAGACCGGCCGCGATCTCAAGATCGACGGCAAGATTTCCCTGTCCTTCTTCCCCTGGATCGGCGCCGAGTTGCCGGCGCTGCAATTGTCGAATGCCACCGGCTTCGATAAAAAACCCTTCGCCGAGGTGAAGCAGGCCGGCATCGCGGTGAAGCTCCTGCCGTTGTTGCGCCAGCAGGTCGTGGTCAAGCAGGTCACCCTCGACGGCCTGCGTCTGCGTCTGGCCAAGAACCGCGCCGGCGTCACCAACTGGGACGACATGATGGGCGCGAAGCAAGCGGCCAAACCCGCCGAGACCAAGGCGGCCGCCGGCGCGCCCACGGCCCTGGGCGGTGTGGCCATCGGTGGCGTGCACATACGCGACGCCGAAGTGACCTGGGACGATCAGGCCAGCGGGGCCGCGTACAGCGTAAAACACCTGGAGCTCAAGACCGGCCAACTGGCCGTGGGCGCACCCGCGGACATCAAACTCGATTTCGATATCGAATCCGCCAAACCTAAGATCAACACCCACGTGAAGCTGGACGCACGCCTGGCCGTGGACATACAGAAACAAACCCTCGACCTACCACGCCTCAGCCTGGCGCTGGCCGGCATGCAGCTCACCCTGACCGACGTCAAGGGCAGCAAGATCCTGGACGCACCGGCCTTCAGCGGCAAGCTCGACATCGCCAGCTTCAACCCACGCACGCTGATGACCCAGCTCGGCATCCCACTGGAAACCGCCGATGCCAAGGCCTTGAACAAGGCCTCGGTCAGCACGGTGTTCGACGCCTCCACCCGGGACGTGCACCTGAAGAACCTCAAGGTCGTCCTGGACGACACGACCCTCACCGGCAGCTTTGCGCTCAATGACTTCGCCAAACCGGCCTACCGCTTCGACATTAACATCGACGACATGGATGCCGACCGCTACATGCCGCCCGCACCCGCGCCGACCAAGTCTACCGACACCAAGGCGGCACAACCCGCACCGGTGGCCGCGGCGCCGATGGTCATTCCGCTGGGCGTGTTACGCAGCCTCAACGTGGATGGCGGCCTGAAGATCAAGAAACTCAAGGCCACCGGGGTGCGCTCGAGCGACGTCAGCACCCATGTCAAGGCCAAGGACGGCGTGATCACTATCGGTCCGTCCGCCGCCAAGCTCTACAGCGGCAGCTATAAAGGCAACATGGGCATCGATGCGCGCGGCAAGGTGCTGGCACTGTCCATGGACGAAAAGGTCAGCGGCGTGCAGATCGGCCCGATGCTCAAGGACATGCAGATCTTTGAAAACTTCAGCGGCACCGGCGACATCTCCCTGGTGCTCACCGCCCACGGGCTCGATGCCAAACAAGTCACCGAGACCCTCGGCGGCAAGCTGGCCTTCGCTGTAAAGGACGGCGCGATTCAAGGCGCGGACCTGTTGAAAAAGATCGAAGAGGCCCGCGCCCTGTACGATCAGGCCAAAGGCAAACCCGTGCGGGTGAAGGCGACCAAGGACGAGAAGACCGCCTTCAAGGTCTTTTCCGGCAGTGCGCTGATCACCAACGGCGTGGCTCAGAACAACGATCTTATACTTGAGACACCGGGCATGCGCGCCACCGGCGCGGGCAGCGCCGACCTGCCGAATGAAAAACTGGACTACCGCCTGAACGTGATCCAGACCAAGGACGAAGGCAAGAAATGCGCCAACCTGCCGCTGCTCATCAGCGGGCCTTTCGCCAGCCTGGGTTATACCCTCGACTTTGAAGCAATGATCAAGTGCAAGGGGGCGGCCGCGGTGGAAAAGAAAGTTGAACAGAAAAAAGACGAGTTGCGGGAAAAATTGAAAGAGAAGGGCCTGGAAGGCCTGTTCAAGAAAAGGAACTAAACCGCATGACCTGCGGCGGCCGAGCGACGCTGATATCCCTGGCCACCGGGCTGCTGCTGGGCGGGCCGGTGGCGGCCTATACCCTGGACGACACCTCCATCCAGCACAGCGCCGGGGTCTACACCGTCGCCTTCGATATGCGGCTCGACGCCGACGCCGTTGAGGTGCGTGCCCTCATGACCGACTACGACCGCCTCGATCGCTTGTCCGACATCGTCATCAAAAGCCGCGTGCTCGATATTCTGGCCGATGGCAGCAAGCGCATACAACTCGACGTGCGCGCCTGTGTCTGGATCTTCTGCCGCACGGTGCGGCGGGTGGAAGATGTGACGACCCTGGAAAACGGCGACATCAGCACCAACGCCCTGCCGGAGCGCAGCGACTTCTCCCGCGCCGTGGAGCGTTGGCGTATCGAGGCAAGCCACGGCGGGACACGACTGCGCTACGACGCGCAACTGGCGCCGAACTTTTTCGTGCCGCCCATCCTCGGACCGTACCTGATGAAAAAAGCGATCCGGCGCGAACTCATCAGCGCCGCGCAACACCTGGAGGCCCTGGCCCCCGTGGGCGGGCGGATCATTGACCGGCATGCCCGCTGATTTCAGCCAGCGCCTGCTGCACTGGTTCGACCGGCACGGACGCAAGGACCTGCCGTGGCAGTTGAGCCGCGACCCCTACCGGATCTGGGTATCGGAGATCATGCTGCAGCAGACCCAGGTCAACACGGTGATACCTTACTATAACCGCTTCCTCGAACGCTTCCCGGACATCGCCGCCCTGGCGGGCGCCAGTCAGGACGAGGTGCTGCATCGTTGGACCGGCCTCGGCTACTACGCCCGCGGCCGCAATCTGCATAAGGCGGCGCAGGTCATCCAGCAACAGCACAACGGCATCTTCCCCACGGATCTCGACAGCGTGTGCGCCTTGCCCGGCATCGGCCGCTCCACCGCCGGCGCCATCCTGGCCTTCGCCCACGGCCAGCGTCACGCCATCCTCGACGGTAACGTGAAGCGCGTACTCACTCGCTATCACGCCCTGGCCGGCTGGCCCGGTGGACGCGAGGTCGAGACACAATTGTGGCTGCGGGCGGAACAACACACCCCCAGCCGCCGCATCCAGGACTACACCCAGGCCATCATGGATCTCGGCGCCACCGTCTGCCGCCGCAGTAAACCGTTGTGTCCGGCATGTCCCTTGGTCGACACGTGCACGGCGCAGGCGCAAGGTAATCCGCAGGCCTATCCCACGGGCAAACCGCGCCAGACCCTGCCGGAAAAACACGCGACCATGCTTATGATCCGCAATCGCCACGGACACGTGCTGTTGCAACAACGTCCACCCGTCGGGGTATGGGGCGGGTTGTGGGGATTTCCCGAATGCGCGCCCACCGACGACACCGCACAATGGTGCCGCGACGTGCTCGGCCTGGAGGTGACGATGGAAACTCCGTGGCCGGCGCTACGCCACACCTTCAGCCATTTTCATCTGCATATCACGCCCATTCCCGCACGCACGCTGGGGGCAAGCGGGAAAATTATGGAGCCGGCGGGGGCGGTCTGGTATAACCTAAACCTGCCGGACGAACGTGGTTTGGCCGCACCGGTCAAAAGTTTACTCGAACAGTTAAAGGTGCAGTGCTCTGCCTAAAGAGCCATAACAGAGGAAAGCGTCATGAGTCGTATAGTGATGTGTGTAAAGCTCGGTAAAGAATTGGAAGGCCTGGATTATCCCACCTACCCCGGTGATCTGGGGAAGCGCCTCTACGAAAACGTTTCGAAGGAAGGCTGGCAGATGTGGCTGAAACAGCAGACCATGATCATCAACGAATACCGCATCAACCCCATGGACCCGAAGGCGCGCAAATTCGTCGAGGAGGAAATGGAAAAATTCTTTTTCGGCGAGGGTTCCGCCGTGCCACAAGGTTATGTCCCGCCCTCGGGCAAGAAATAAACCCGCCACACCCGGAGTGCGGGGGCTTGCGCCCGCTTTTAATCTTATAGCAGCCGCCAGTTCCCGCACTCCACACACTAGTCCCGGCGTTTGACATCCAACCCTCGCCACAACACCGTATCGCCGAAGCGCCGGCGGATGTCGTCGGCGACTCCATCCATACGACCGTGCTTCGCACGTAGCTCTTCCTCGAACAAACGCTGTTGCATCGGCGGCCCCGTGTGCAGGCCACTGACCCCCATGCCCAGCAGGCGCACGCCGTTGTTGGCGCGCGCCAGATTGCGCGTCAGCAGACCCTCGGCCACTTGCCACAGCTCCTGCGTAATATCGCTCGGCTCCGCCAGGGTATGGGCGCGGGTGATGGTCTTGAAATCCGGGTAACGCAGCTTGAGTTGCACGGTCTGGGCACGCAACCCGTGGCCGCGCAGACGTGCCGCGACCTGATGGGTGAGTTCCAGCAGCCACATGCGCAACACCTCTAGGTCGCGGATATCGGTTTCGAAGGTGGTCTCGTGGGAGATGGATTTGGCCTCGCGCTCAGGGGTAACCTCACGCTCATCGATACCGTTGGCCAGCTGCCAGATATGCTCACCCCACTGACCGAAATGCCGCTGCAATTGTTGTAGTGCGGTGCGTCGCACATCGGCGATGGTGGTAAGCCCCATGCGCGCAAGCTCGCGGCTACCGACCTTGCCCACGCCCCACAGCCGGGTCGCCGGCAGCGGATCGAGAAAGACCTGCACCGCTTGCGGCTCGACCAATACAAACCCGGCGGGTTTCTCGATATCGCTCGCCACCTTGGCGACGAACTTGCTCGGCGCCACGCCCACGGAGGCGCTCAACTGTAATTCGTCGGCGATCTCCCGCTGTATGCGCCGGCCGATGTCCACTGCCGGGCCGAACAATTTTTCACTGGCGGCCACATCGAGAAAGGCCTCGTCCAGGGATAGTGGTTCCACCAGGGGTGTGTAACGCAGAAAAATATCGCGGATCTGTTGCGACACCTCGCCATAGTGGGCATGGCGACCGGACACAATCACCAATGCCGCGCACAGACGCTTGGCCGTCGCCATGGGCATGGCGCTGTGTATGCCATAACGCCGCGCGACATAATTGGCCGCGGCCACCACGCCGCGCCCCTCCGGACTGCCGCCCACCACCAACGGCTGGCCGCGCAACTCCGGATAGTCACGCTCCTCGACGGAGGCATAGAACGCATCCATGTCGATATGCAGTATCGTCGAACGTCGCTGTGGCGGGTCGTCACGCATTAGCTGTCACCCGTACCTTTCCCGAAAAACCGGCGCATGACCGGCCAGTGACACATCGGTCGATCACGCGACATCTGGTTCTGTAGGGTGGGCATCGCCCACCAGCGGAGCCCGTCGATGCCGCGCGTGGTGGGCGATGCCCACCCTACAGGTACAAAGATTTAACTCAGGGGCTTTCCTGTACTCTGTATATTCTTGGCGTCATCGGCGGTTCAAGCAAGTATTCTTAACCTTCCCTTGAGCACTACTCGTTAACGCCGGCCTTCCCCAGCGCCACCCAGGGGCTGCGCACACCGAACTTCCCCTGCATCTTATTGGCGAAGGCCTTGGCGTCCGCCTGGGTGTCGAATCCGGCCACCCGCAGGCGATGATAGGTCTTGCCTTGCACCTGTGCCTGCGTCACCTCCGCGGCATAACCCGCCTGCCGCATTTGCTGCTGGGCACTGGCGGCGCCCTCTACCTCCGTGTGTGCCGACAGCTGCACCACCCAAGCACCGGTCGCCACCGTCACACCGGTGCCGGACTGCAGTTCGGTTTCCGCCGCCCATAGTTTGAATTTATCGGTTTCCACCCAGGCCAGGGGTTGCGGCGCAGCATTGTGCGGCGCCACTACAAACTGCAACGGCTGATCCATGACCAGGTCCGGCGCCTGGGCGTGTTTGACGCTGATGCTGCCATCGATGAGACAGACCGTGTCCGCCGTGTCGTTGGAGCGCCCCCACAGGTCGGTGCCGCGCACGCCGACGGTGAGGGACGCGACCCGCAGGGTGATGTCGCGCTGCCGGCTGCTGCTCAAGGCGCTGGTGGTAAAACGGAAGGCGCCCTTGACCACCTCCAGCAAACCTTTGAACGCGCCGTCCGGGTTCGGGGCTGGCTGCAGCTCCGCCAGGGTGAGGCGCGCCTGCTCGCCCAGTTTGACCAGACTGCCATCCGCCAGACCGATTTGCATTCTGGCTTGGGTGCCGGTTTCCAAAATATCGGCCTGCTCCAAGGCCATGCCGGCGCGCGCCGGCGCGCGCTGACCGGCGCGCTCGACCCAGGCGGGCATCTGCACGGCGAGCAGTTCGGCGCCGGACACGGCATAGACAGGAAATGATGCGCTACTGACGAACGACACGAGCAGAAAAAAAGCGCTACGCATGGGTGGCTCCCTTTTTGTGTTCCCGCCCTGTGTACCCCAAAGCGGCGCAACACTCAAGCAACCGTCAGAAACTCTGCAGCTGCTGGTCCGTGGGTTCGGCGCAGCAATACCAAGGCTCGGACATATGCGCCGTGGGCTCACCCAGTGTCCCGGCCGGCAGGGCCGGCACCTCGACGCCCGCGGCGCCATGGGCCAGACGCCAGATCGTGGCAAATATCTCACGCCGCGCTAGTTGTCGGCCTTCGGCCTCCGCCTCGGCGACGAACTGTTGGATGTCCTGCTGCAGGCGGTCGACACGGGCATCCGCGTGTTGCCATGGATAGCCGAGCATCTGTCGGTCGAACTCGCCGAGGCGCGCGCGAAAGCCGGGCAGCTCCAGCAGATAAGACCCCGCCGGGATCAGCAGGCGTATGGCCAGCTGAATGGGCGGCACGCTCTCCACCAGCCTCAGGTCCACCAGCCGCTGCAGCAAGGCGATGTAGCCTTCCAGTGTGGTCCACGGCGTAAACGCCACAAACGTCGGCGCCAAGGCGATGCCCGCCTGCTCCACCAGGGCCACCGCGCGGTCGAAGTCCGCGCTGGTATGGTGCTTGGCCAGGTACTCCAGCACCGCGTCGTCCACCGATTCCACCGCGCTGGTGATGAACAGACAACCGGCCTGCTTCAGCCGCGGCAGCATGTCCGCATGATCGATAATATGCTGGATCTTGATGGTGGCATCGAAGGTAACGTCGGGGAATGCTTCGTTCAACGCGCGCGCCAGCCTGAGGGCATGGGTGGGACCATTGAAGAAGTCCGGGTCGCCGAAGGAAATGTGCGTAGCGCCTTGCTCGACCTGTTGGCGGATGTCGGCCATCACCACATCGGCCGGGACGATGCGAAACCTTCCCTGGTACACCGGCACCACCGGGCAATGCCGGCACAAGTGTTTGCAGCCCCGGCTGCCTTCGGCAAACCCTGCCACCCGGGTGCTGCCGTCCGGCAGCACCAGGTGGGCGTAGCGCGAGAGCTTGGGCAGGCCGCTGCGGTCGGGTACCTCGAACGGCACCCGGCCCAGGCTGATGACCGGCTCGCTCTGGCTCATCGCCGTTCCCGTGGCGGTC
>JANNJF010000429.1:0-2667 GCA_031405715.1 Gammaproteobacteria bacterium
ATCGGCCGGCAGCAGCGCCAGGGGGTCGTGGGCATCCAGCCCGATGGCGCGCAGGAGTTCGGTAGCACCGGGATTGGCGTACAGCAGTTCGCCGTTGCTTGCGAGCCGCAAGACCGGCAACGGATTTCTTTCCGGGAACATAGCCAGTGCCTTGCGTTCGGTCTGTTCCGACAGATAGGCGTTGATGAAGTAGCCGACAAGCAGGCCGAGAAAAAACAGGCCGACACTGACGGCGATGACGGCCACGTTTATCTGCGGGATCATGTCTTTACTGCCGCGCTTCCGGCAGCAAGATAATCGGCACCTGCGGTAACAGCCGCATTCAAGCCGGGGACAATCAGATGTATGCCAGGGATTCTTTTATGTATGTCTAATATCATCCGTGTGACCCCGTTGTTGTATGGCCACGCTGCGCGGCGACGTGACATTAGTTTGCCGTACCGCAGGGGGCAGATTATTTTACGGTAGCGCGTTCGCCGAGGGAGCCTCTGAACAAGTACCCTCTCCCCCACGCACTTCGGGGGAGAGGGTTAGGGCGAGGGGCATAATCTGCGATTTTTCCCACACCCTGTCCCTCTCCGTGCGGGTTGTGCCTCCCCGAAGGGGCTAGGGGAGAGGGAACGTAGCCTGATAGTCTTTGCCACTTGTTCAGAGGTTCCCTAACGCAGGTGGAGACGGAACCCGTCAGCGCTCAGGCGGCGGACCCGGGCTGCGCGCTTAGCGACCCGACCCAGAAGCTCAGGTCTTTGTCGAGAAACTCCTCCACCGGCATATAGTGTGAACCGTCGCAGGAGAAGGTCAGGCCGAGCATGCCGTTCATGACGTTGAGCGAGCCGGAGCGTAGGTAGATGGTATCGTCGGCAAAGCGCAGTGCTTTCAGCTGCTGCAACACCGCGCGCACCTGCTGCGGTCTGGTTTTGGCATCCTTGCGATAGGCGTGGAGCGGATAAGCCAGACACAATTCCGGATCGATGATTTCCTCGACGCCATGAATGCGATAGTTGTACGGATCATCCAGCAGCCAGAAAGAGCAGCGGCCGCTGGAGAAATGAATCTTGCAGTGGAAGATGCCGTGGTCGCACATCAGTGTGGCGATCTGTTCCAGCACAGCGTCGATGTGTTCGTCCAGCAGACTCTGTGTGCGGGTCTGCATGAACACCGTACCGCGTACTGCGGGATCGCCGCGGAACTGCTGCCAGTGGAGCACCGGTGCGCTCAGTTTTGCGTCCAGCAGCAGATCGTTCACGGCGAAGTCTGCGGCGATGAAGCCGAGCAGTTCGTCGTTGCGGCTGACCGCCTGCAATGCGGTGACACATTGTTTCTGGGTGTAGATGCTCTGATAGACCGAGGACAGCATGATGCCCTTGAACGGCAGATTGTTTTTCAGATACGGACGCGACGACAGGTCGGCGCCACGCCACGCGCTGTCGCGCCCGGTTGTCAGCACCATGGACGACACCTCGATGCCGTTCACGTCCCAGGCATAGAGCAGGTGACAACTGGGGATACCGCCGATGGCGGACTCCAGGATTTCATCGATGCGGTCGCTGTCCGGCCACACTTGGGCGCAGTCCTTGGCCAGCTTCGCCATGGGCCCGCCCACGACGTCGGCGAGCGCGGCCTTTTTCGCCAGGATGGTCTGCTGCAGAAAACTCATGGTGGTCCCTTGATCGACGATAACGCTGCGTTAGAGCGCGAAACTCCGTAGAAGTTTGCCTTATCTTAATTCATTGTTTTCAAGACTACTACTATATACGCGCCGGATATGAAAAGGGTATGACACGCCGTCCGTATGTCCGGGTTGCAGCGCGGGTTGTCGATTCCAGGTGCCACACGTCTGCCGATGTGCCGTTGCCTGTCTACCTCCGGCAGCCGCTACGTGGCAATCCGCAGGCCGGGTTGGTCGCGATCTAGCCGGTGTTGCGCATGCCGGCGGCAATGGCGTTGATCGAGCGTAACAGCGGGTCCAACGCGGCGGATGGGCTGGATTCGTCCCCCGGCATCTGGCGGTAACGCTTGAGCAACGCGATCTGGATATGATTGAGCGGATCGAGATAGGGGTTGCGCCGCGCCAACGACAGGGCCAGCACCGGGTCGTCTTCGATCAAACGGCTGGCATCGGCCACGTCCAGCACCTGGTCGAGGGTGCGCTGGTACTCGTCGCGCACTAACTGGTAGACCCGCTCGCGGGTGTCCGCATCATGACACAAATCGGCGTATTCGCGTGCGATCCTGAGGTCCGCCTTGAACAGCGCCATCTGCGTATTGCTCAGCAGCGAATGGAAAAACGGCCAATCGCGATACATGGTCTTGAGCAGCGCCGTGCGCTGCGGGTCCTGCCCGCGCCACGTGGCCAGCGCCGTGCCCAGGCCGTACCACGCTGGCAGCGTGTGGCGCGATTGGGCCCAGCCGAATACCCAGGGGATGGCACGCACCGACGACTTGGAGCGGTCTTTTTTGCTGCGGTGCGACGGACGCGAGCCGATATTCATCAGGCCGATTTCATTCACCGGCGTGGCCTCGTAGAAGTAATCCATGAAGCCGGGGGTGTGATCCGTCAGGTCGCGGAAGCTGGTTTCACCGAGGCGCGTCAAGGCATCCATCACCGCCAGGTATTCCGGTTTGTCCTGATGTACCGGGCGGATCAGTCCGATGCTGGCCTTCATC
>JANNJF010000430.1:0-8028 GCA_031405715.1 Gammaproteobacteria bacterium
AGGACTATCCACGCCCGCTCGAACCCGCCCTTGAGGCGCGTTATCGCCTCGCTGCGCTGTATGAAAAGACCGGACAAAACGCCGAGCGCCTGCGTTTTCTCAACGAGATCATCCAGGCGGACCAGGCGGGCGGTAAAGAGCGCACGGATCGCACACGCTTCCTCGCCGCTACGGCCTCCCTGGCGGTGGCCGAGCCGGTGTATCTGGAATATCAGAAAATGCGCCTGGTGGAACCGTTGAAGAAGAACCTGAAGCTCAAGAAAGAGAAGATGCAGGGGGTACTCAAGGCCTACAGCGCCGCCGCGGACTACGGTGTCGAGGAGGTGGCGACCGCCTCCACTTTCCACATTGCGGAAATCTACAACGATTTTGGCCGGGAGCTGCTCGCCTCGCAGCGCCCCAAGGGATTGTCACCGGCGGAGATCGAACAATATAACGTATTGCTCGAGGAGCAGGCCTATCCGTTTGAGGAAAAGGCCATCGAGGTGCATGAAATCAACGTGCATCGTACCGCGCAGGGCGTATACGATGAGTGGGTGAAAAACAGCTTTAAGGCCCTGGTCAAGTTGCAGCCAGTGCGCTATGCCAAGACGGAGAAGGCCGAAGGGGTTATCAATGGCCTACGCTAGACGTCCATGTCTTATAACCGTGGCCATCCTGGTCGCCGGTCTGTCCGCTTGCGCAGTACCCGTGCGCGGCCCGGACAAGACGCCGCCGCAGGGGTCTTCTGTGGCGCGGCCGGGCGTGGTTGCGGAAACGCCGGTCAACCCGGCGGCGAAGCGCGATTTCGATAGTGCGTTAAAGGCCATGACGTCCGGGAATGACAAAGAGGCCGAACAATTGCTCGGCCAGATGGTCGCCAAATACCCGGAGTTGTCCGGGCCCAATGCCAACCTCGGGATCGTCTATCTGCGCTCAGGACGTCTGGCGGACGCGCAACGGGTGGTGGCCCTGGCGATCAAGCAGAATCCGAACAACGCGACGTATTACAACCTGCTGGGCATCATCGACCGGACCGCCGGTAAGTTTGCGGAGGCGCGCAAGGCCTACGATGCCGCGCTGCTGATCGACGCCAATTATGCCTATGCCCACCTGAATATCGGTATCCTGTATGATCTGTATCTGAACGATGCAACTAAGGCCTTGCAGCATTATCAGCGTTACCAGGCGTTGACGCCCAAGGAAGATCCGCTAGTAACAAAATGGATCGCCGACCTGCAGCAACGCATGAAAAAGACCGAACGGAGGACCAGCGGATGAAAAAGCTGACTGTGGTTATAGGCTGTCTGGCCGCACTCACGAGCGCGTCGATCGTCGCTGAGGACCGGATAGATCTTGAAGGCACGACCATCACCGGCAACCGTGAGCTGCCGAAAGTGCTCTATATTGTCCCGTGGAAGCGCACCCTGTCCGGGGAGCTGGTGGGAAAGCCGGTGCAGAGCCTGCTGGATGAGGCCTTGGCGCCGGTCGATAGAGATGTTTTCCGCAGGCAGGTAGAGTACTACGGGCTGAGCCACCGGACAGCGGGGTCCGCTGACGCGGCCAAACGCTAGGGGAACCTCTGAACGAGTAACAGAAACTGTCACGCTACGTTCCCTACCCATGAACCCGACCGCAGGCCGCACGCATCTCCTTCGCCCGTGCGCGGGAGAAGGAGGCCCGCAGGGCCGGATGAGGGAAGAGACCGCCCGGTTCCAGGGCTCAATGCGCGACCAGGGTGGGTCGGGCGGTCTCTCCCGCCGGGAGAGGGACAGGGTGAGGGGAAAATCTGTGACCATCCCTCTCCCCCGAAATACCGGGGGAGAGGGGATTACGGCCTGTGTTATGACCGAACGAGTCTGAATAGTGTTGTTAACCATTGATGCAAGGAGATTCTCATGGGTGTCTATAGTTCGTTAGTCCGCTTCTTTCTGGAAGGCGGGTTTTTCATGTACCCCATCATGCTGGTGCTGGCGGTCGGCGCCGCCGTGGCCATAGAGCGCTACATCTATCTCAGTATAGCGCGCGCCACCAATCGCAAGCTGTGGGATGATGTCGTTCCGATGCTGCGCAGCGGCAAGTATCAACAGGCCATGACCATAACGGCGGGCTCGAAATCCGCCATCGCCACCATACTGGGCTACGGTCTGGCACGCATCAAATCCGCACGCCGGCGCGAGGACATCGAAATGGCGATGGAAGAGGGCTTGATGGAAATGATTCCGCGCCTGGAAAAACGCACCGCATATCTGGCAACCTTCGCCAACATCGCCACCCTGCTTGGTCTGTTGGGCACGATTATCGGCTTGATACAGGCGTTCACTGCGGTAGCGGAGGCCGGTCCGGCGGAAAAGGCGGCACTCCTGTCGTCGAGTATTTCCGTCGCCATGAACACCACGGCTTTTGGGTTGGTGGTCGCCATTCCGCTGTTGCTGATTTATGCCGTATTGCAGTCCAAGACGACCCAGATCGTGGACAGTCTCGAGATGGCGAGCGTCAAGTTTCTTAACATGGTCACCGAACGCGCCAAGCCTGAGAGCGGCGTGTAATGCGTCAACGTAGCCGTAGCCGTGGCCGGAAGTTCTCGGATCAGCCGGAGGACATCAATATCACCGCCTTCATGAACCTGATGGTGATACTTGTGCCGTTCCTGCTGATCACTGCGGTATTTTCGCGCCTTACCATTCTGGAACTCAACCTTCCGGCGTCGTCGTCCGGTGCGGTGGATAACAAGCAGGAGCTGCAGCTCGAGATCATTATCCGCAAAGACGCCCTGGAAATCGGCGAGCGCAGCGCCGGTGTGATCAAGCGCCTGGACAAGACCGCCAGTGGTTATGATTTAAAGATGCTGTCGCGCATACTTCAGGACATCAAGCTGCGTTTTCCCGATAAACTGAACGCGACCATTCTGCCGGAGCAGGACACCCACTACGATACGCTGGTGCAAGTGATGGATACGGTACGTGTGGCCTACGTCGTCCAAGCCGGATCCGTCACAAGCTACGAGTTATTTCCCGAGATCTCCATCGGCGACGCCCCGCTTGCGGGCGGCGACGCCATGCGCACGGACAAGGGGGCTGGCCGATGAAAATGTCACGCCGCGCCGCTCGTATGGAGCGCCACCACAAACGATCCAAGATGATGGCGAGCCTTAATATGGTTTCACTGATGGATATCTTTACCATCCTGGTATTTTTTCTCCTGGTGAATTCGTCCGATGTCGAGACGCTGCCCAGCGTCAAGTCAGTGAAGCTGCCTGAATCGGTGGCCGAGAAGGCGCCAAAGCAAACCGTGGTGGTTGTCGTCGATGGTGAGGATATCCTGGTACAGGGCCGCAAGATCACCAGTGTCGCGTCGGCCATGAATTCAGCATCCGACGTCATACTCGCGCTCAAGACCGAACTGGATTATCAGGCGGCACGTACAGTGCCGGTGCCTTCGGCCAAGCCGGGCGGCGCGCCGCGCGAGATTACCATTATGGGCGATAAAGAGATTCCGTATCGGTTGCTCAAGAGAATTATGCTGACCTGCGTCAGTGCCAAGTTTGAAAACATATCGTTGGCCGTGGTCAAGAAGTCGTAGGGGAATGGATAAATGAGCATGCTGGTATACTATCGTTCGGCCAATCTGCCGTGGCATACCGCGGAAGATGAGGAGGAGCGCTTCCGCCGTATTCTGAAGCGCAGCCTCATTATTTTTCTCGTGTTCGCACTGATTCTGCCGATACTGCCGTTGCCTAAGATCGACCGCGCCAAGGTGGAGGAATTGCCGCCGCGTCTGGCCAAGCTGTTGCTCGAACGTCAGCAGTTGCCGAAACCCGAGCCGATCAAGGCACCCGTGCCCGAGCAGAAAAAACCGCTGCCGGAACCGGCCAAGCCGAAAGAGTCAAAACCGAAAGACATCAAAAAAGAACCGAAGAAAGTGGAGCAGGCGGCACGGGAAAAAGCCGAGCACTCCGGATTGCTGGCGTTTAAAGAAGACCTTGCTGATCTGCGCTCCGATAACACCGTATCGAACCTGAAAAATACCAAGAGTCTCACCAAAGGCAGCGCAACCACCGCAGCCAGAACGTCCGAACGCTCGTTGATAACATCCAGCGCCACCGGCGGTAGTGGTGGCATTAACACCTCCAAGCTGAGCCGGGATACAGGTGGCCAGGGGCTCGCCGGCCGTGCGACGACGCGCGTCGATAGTCCGGTGGGAGAGGGTGGCGGCGGCGGTAAGGTACAGCGTGGCGGCAGCGGTAAGGCAGGGCGCTCCACTGAAGAAGTGCAGTTGGTGTTCGATCGCAACAAGAGTGCTATCTACTCACTGTATAACCGCGAGCTGCGTAAGGACCCGACCCTGCAGGGTAAAATGGTGCTCGAGCTTAAAATCGCGCCTTCCGGCAAAGTCCTGTCCTGCAAGGTGATCTCCAGCGAACTGCGCTCACCCGATTTGGAGAGCAAAATAACCGCGCGTGTTATGTCGTTTGATTTTGGTCCCAAGGATGTGGATGTCACCATCGTGAAATATCCGATTGATTTTTCGCCGTCGTCCTGAGCGCCTGGTAGCTGGTCCTGGCTGCGCGCCGCCTATTCCTCGCATTTACCCCTGAGGATGACGTTCCTGCAGATCTCCTGGCTTTCGGCTAGCGCCTTAATCCAAACATGGAGGCCAGTCTGCCCAGCTGAAATGCCGGATGGAATCGCTGTCGCTGGCCCGGTGGGAACATCAGATTCCACGGAACGGATGCCAGATTGCCCGATGCATTTCCTGGCGATAGTAACGATCTCCAGATAATCGAAATGTTGTCTGCACTGTCGACGCGGCCAAAGTGCTTGCCTTGCATTAAATATGTATCCATCAGGCGGTGCAGGATGGAGACACTCAACCTGTTCAAATTAGTCTGTATCGACGTCAGTCGGGTGCAGACCGTCGGTGGCAGGGCGACCAGTTTATGGCGAGCGAGATAGGACAGCAGCACATGGACATGCGCCGCGCTGCTCGACCCGTGCAACCAGCGCAGTATGCTGTCCCAATCAATAGCGGTTTCCCGATGCTTCAGCAGTTGCAACAGGTCCAGCAGCGGGATGAGTCCGCGTTGCTGATTGAAGTTTTTTGCCCAATGCGAGCAAATATAAGCGATCTGCAATTCGTCGGACAGCTGTAGGGTGGGTGTGCCGTGAAAGGTTACAGCGACGGCCTGGCTGCGGACGTGCGCATCAGAAAAGATCTTGTCACGGCCAACGAGCGACGCGGGCGGAAATAAGCAGGTGTGTACCTCGACCCAGATACCTCGCTGCGCATGATAGAACGGCATGCTGTGATGCATCTTTTCGTAGAATTCGGCAGGGTACTCGGACTGCTGTCGATAGCCCAGATCCTGCAGCACGGTTTCCAGTTCGCGCTGTGCATTCGTTGGCGCTAGCAAATCAATGTCGCCCATGGTGCGCAGGTGTGGTTCTGGATAGCGTTGACTGATGGATACACCCTTGAGCAGAATGGTCTCGCGCGCTAGCGACGGTGCCGCGCCGAGGATTTCACTGGTGGCGTCCAGGATGTTGCCGATGAGTATGCGCGATGTCAGGTCAGCGCTGGCGAGTGCCTGGCGTGCAGGTGACGGCTGTGCTGTCTGCTCTGATGTGGCGCTGGCGGCGCGGTGCAGTATGGGCCCTAACCCCGCATACAATACCCATTCGATGTCGGTGGGCGTAAAAGTTGCCAGATCCAGATCCCGCGTATCTTCTTTCGAGGCGCTCAGCAGGTCAGTGAGTGGCAGCATGGGTGGTGGTGTGTTTGTTCGCAAGATATTGCTTGAATGATACCATCTGTGCGCTATTTGGCCTTACCTACCGGGACGACCGGTCATTCACTTTTAGGCGGAAAATGCCGGTGGGCATAAAATTATAACATATTGATAATAAATGACTTATTTAGAGATCCTGCGACGCCCGATCCCGGTTCTGGGCAATGTTGTTTCTCTTCTTGACTTCAATTCTGGCGAATGAAAAGCTATTGCAAGGGGTAAAGGAATGTTTCCTAAACGGCGGTCAGATGTAACGGTACGCGAGGTTGATGGTGAACTTTTGGTCTTGGATCAGCGTTCCGAAAGGGTGCATCAACTAAACGTAACAGCGGTAACCATCTGGAATCAATGTGACGGCATAACGTCCGTTGCCGATATCTCAAAGGGTATCGCTACGGAATATGGATTAGATCCCCGCCCAGCTGAAGAGGATGTGGTCAGGACAATTGCGCAGTTTCGAGAGCTTGATCTGCTTGAAGGCGCTGAGGAAAGGGATTAGCAGTTTTGTGTCATAAAAATGTACTTGGGGGTGTCTTATGTCCACACATGATTCGTCAAGAAGAAAGTTTATCAAGGTAGCGGGTTATGTCGCGCCGGCCATCCTGACATTGAAGGCTGTGCCTTCGTTTGCATCGTCGGGTTCAAACTATAATCCGCGGCCGAAAGGAAACAACGGTGTCGGTAATGGCATAGACGGCCAACCGCCAGGAAACCCGCGTATTAACGATGGCCCCGGCACCTCTCCGGGTAACCCCGGGAATCGCCGGGGTCGCAGATTCTGAGGTTACCTACGGGCCACCTGCAAGGAATGCTATCGCCCTGTTAGGTGCCTACCGCTGACAACGGCAGCCATCTTGCCGTTGTCGGTGTAGGGTGGCTCACCGAGTGGCAAGGTAGTGCAACGTATCCGCTTATCAGTACACTGCTAAGCGGATACCTATCCTCTTTATTCCCCTCTTTTTCGATACACTTTTTGCGGCGATGCTGCTCTGATGACGATGCAAACTGCCGACGTTGACCCCTTGTATCTCTCCATCTTCGGACGCACGGTATCGATCGAGTGCGCCGATAGTAAAACCCGTGGGTTGTTGGTGACTGGTTACGGCCATATGTCTACTCCGCCGTCGAGCGGACTTGACCTACGTTGCGCAGTCGGTTTTGTTGACGCAGGTAATGGCTATACCGTTTCAGTCGCCGGACGCGGGAAGTTGCACGCTGCGAACGTTGGTGAGTTTTTATTCCTGTTTGAGAAAGAGTTGACCATCGCGCTGGAAGGCCTGTGCCCCAAACTTTTTTTCGTGCATGCGGCGGTGCAGGCCGGCGACGCGCTTTCCGGCAAGCAGTTGCGCAGCCAACAGCCGCGGCTGCAGCGGCAGGGTCAGGAAGCCATCGGCACCGGCGGCAAAGGCCGCGACCAGTTTCTCGTCATTCTCCGTGGCCGTCAGGATCAGCACGTAGCTGCTGCGCCCTGCCTTGAACTGACGCAGCGTGCGGGTCAGCTCGATGCCATCGATCTCCGTCGCCAGGAGGTCGACCAGCATGATCTGCGGCTGCAATTCGATGGCCATGGTCAGGCCCTGGCGGCCGTCGGCGGCTTCGGCCACCCGGTAGCCGGCCCCGGCCAGCATGCTACGCAGCGGACCGCGCACGCGCGCTTCATCGCCGACCAGCAAAACGCACATCTGCGCAGATTCGGCGGCGCTTGCGGCCGCGCTGCGCCGCTTGATTTCCGGAACGCCCGGCGAAAAATCCAGTGACGCAGCGGGTGATGCAGCCGGGGTTTCGCTCGGTGATACGGCCGTTGGCGCAGCGGACGATACGCTTGGCGGCGGCGTACCCGGGGGCTCGCTCGGGGGCAAACTTGAGGGCAAACTCGGGGGCTCGCCCGGCGGCACAAGGGGCGCCACATCGGGCAGCGGCACGGCGGCGCATTCTTCAAAATGCGGCATCGGCCCGGTTTCTACTTCCAGCAGGGTGCCCCACTCGCGCCATTCATGCGCCACATGATCGCAAAGCGCGATCAACTGATCGGCCTCGAACGACAGGCGCGCACCCAGTGCGAACAGTTCCGGCATCAGGGCACGCGATGCGGCCGGCGCCGCAACGCAGATGGCGCCAATATGATCGGCCAGCGTCAGCAGTTGATGGGCGCTCCACCCGGAGCCTTGCGCATGATTCGTCGGCCCCGGCAGACCGAGGGACTCCACGGCCTCCACATACACTTCGGGCAGGTTGTAATCGAGCAGCAGCGATGCCGCCAG
>JANNJF010000431.1:0-4009 GCA_031405715.1 Gammaproteobacteria bacterium
CTCCCAGCCACTGGTCATGAATCCGACATTGCCGAATTGCCCAGGGATGTTCTCCGGCATGTCGACGTGTGAACGGTCATCCTGTAAGTAGTTACCTGCCTTTACCGGCAGATCTTTTTCAATTTCAAGTTGAACCAAGAACAGCCCGTATGCACTTTCAACGACAAAATTCCGCCCGCTGGCTTTGTTGAACAGATCTTTTTCCGGAGTCAGGTGGCCATCGATCGCGAGTCCCTTCTGTGTATTCGCTCCATAAATGTGTAATGCAGGTAAGGATGGATCGTCATTCCAGTCGATGGTAGACAGAGCACTCATGTCGGAGAAAAACCAACCGAGCGGGAAAGGAAGATCGATGATGGTGTCCATCTGAAAACCATTGGCATAGGCTATGTAATCGATGATCACAGAGGGGCTCTGAAGGTAACTAATGATACGCACCGAATTAACGGTTCTTCGGATAACCCGTATAGGTCCCACTTTGACGGCTGCCACGCGTGACCGGTAATCGGCATGGGTACGAGAGAAGTCGAGCTTTCCGAAGAATTTCCCGTGATGGCGAATCTTCATGGTATCGAGCAGGTTAGGGCTCCATTCACCTGAGTCGGCCAGACGCCATTGAAAACTATCGAGCATGAAAGGGCGCTCGTTCGAAAAACCGATCCTGTAGATATTCGTCTGGATCGCATCCTGGGTGGGATCGTAGGTAGCATAGCCTTTGTTATCTGCTTTCGGTCTATCTGCGGTGGTTGCTTTTGTCAGGTATACCCATTTTCGCTCCCCTGTTTTTGGGTCGACTATGGCAATCTCGATGGCAGGATATTGCTCATGCTGTTCTGGCAGTGCGGCAACGCGCTCCCCCGCATCCGCGATCATGAATACGCATTCGTCATTGGCGTCGAGTGTGGCAGTACTGTCGGAATCATGGGCGGAAAGTTCGTAGTTACCTTTTGAATCGCGTTTGTCCACCTGAAAGGGGATAGCTTCTATGACGGTACCGTGACGGGCAATCGCATTTAACCTTGATATGGGAGCGCCTAGCAGCGCCGTAAGATCGTTACCGCGAACGATGACTGGAAAATGGGGGGACAGTGATGCATGCACAATCATTTGCGGCATCGCAGCTGCAGATGCAGATGCCATTCCGGAGAGGCAGGTAAAAGCAACCATTGCCGGCAGCATGCGCAATAGGCGCCACTTAATATTCCATATATTCCATTTCGATTGAATAACTTTCCCCTATATCGCGGTTTTCGACGTGGGTTGATACATAAACCGCGTGTTTATGGCATTATTCTTTGCGAAGTAGTCGCTGCTACGTTCACCCTTGTATATTACTTTTTGAACGAATTGTCGAGACAGAAGATTGTTCTTCGTCATGCGGAGTTAGCGCAGGCTGGATCGCCTCGCGCCGGCTTAAAATGTCTCGTCGGCACGCAGATAGCGCCATTGCCCCAGGGGCAGGGCGCCGAGCATGACCCGTCCGATACGCACACGCTTAAGTCCGGTGACGTTAAGCCCGACGAGTTCACACATGCGGCGTATCTGGCGCTTCTTGCCTTGCGTCAGGATAAAACGCAGCTGGTCCTGGTTTTGCCAGGTGACGCTCGCGGGTTTTAGCGCCACGCCGTCCAGGGACAGGCCGTGATTCAGCCGCTGCAGCTGCGTGTCGCTCAAGTGGCCCTCGACCCGCACCAGGTATTCCTTTTCCATGCCGGCGTCTTCGCCGATCAGTTGCTTGGCGATGCGTCCATCCTGGGTCAGTACCAGCAGGCCGGTGGAGTCGATGTCCAGGCGGCCGGCGGGTGCGAGGCCACGCAGGTGCGCGGCGCTGAACGTCTGGGTCAGATCTTCCTGCCACTGCTGGTCGGGTGCGATGAGTTCGACGGCGGCCGGGTAGCCTTTTTCCGGCTGAGAGGAGACATAACCCACTGGTTTGTGCAGCAGGATGGTGACGCGCTGCTGTTGCTTGACCTCGGCGTGCCGATCCAGGGTGATTTTTTGCGCGGGATCGATGCGTGTACCGAGCTCGGTAATGCGCACGCCGTCAACAAAGACCCAGCCGCGCTCGATATAACTATCGGCCTCGCGCCGCGAGCACAGACCCTGTTGCGACATCAGTTTGGATAAGCGGATTTTTTCCATCGGGGTATTTTAACAGGGCGTGGGGAAAATCCATGGATACTTTGATGTGGGCAAGGCCTCAGGCGGCATAACTATCCTGCGTCAGCAGAATATCCACCCCATCCGGCGGCTGGATGGCACTGGCCGGTATGGGTTTGCCGTGGCGCCAGTCAGTGACCGCCGCGCGCTTGCTGGCGCCGGACACGAGAAACAACACCTGGCGCGCCAGGCTCAAGCGCCAGGCGCTGAGGGATACCCGTTGTGCCGGTGGCTTGGGTGCGTCCTGCACTGCCAAGGCCGCCGGTGCGTCGGCCTCACTTCCCCAGTCGTGTCCGGGAAACAGACTGGCAGTATGGCCGTCCTCCCCCAGACCCAGCAGCACCAGATCAAACGGACCGGCGGCCTGGAGCAATTCGCTGTAGGCGGCGGCACCTTCCTCGGCGCCTTTTTCCGCGGGGATGGGATGGATCTGGTCCGTGGGAATGTCGACATGGCGCAGCCAGGCATGCTCCGCCATGACGCTGTTGCGCTCCGCGTGGTTCGCTGGCAGGCAGCGTTCATCGCCGAAGTAAATGTGCCAGTGACGCCACTGGCTTTGCGCGTGACGCAGTTGGGTGTACAGCGCGCGCGGCGTAGTACCACCGGCCAGCACGATGCGAAACTCGCCATTGCGGGCAATGGCCTGATGGGCATGGCGCAGGATGATGTGGCAGGCGCGCTCCTGCAGGGATTCCGCATCGGCATATAGGTGCCAACGACATTGCTGCGGAGCCGCGAGTTTGCCCATGGAGAGTTATGCCGCGTTGTGTTCAGAGTTCATTGCGCCACACCTGGTCTTCGCTGTCGAACAGCCGGTCGGCCTCCGCCGGGCCCCAGCTGCCGGCGGCATAGGTGTGGATGAACTCGCGTTCCTGCGCCCAGTATTTCAGTATCGGGTCCACCACGCGCCACGCCCATTCCACTTCGTCGAAGCGGATGAACAGGGTGCGGTCGCCCTCGATCACGTCCAGCAGCAAGGCCTCGTAGGCGTCCAGGGGAGCTTCGTCGGTCTTGCGATAGCTGGCGTTGAGTTGCAGCACGCGGGTGTTCATGTCGAGGCCCGGCTGCTTCACATGGATTTCCATGTGCATGCTTTCGTTCGGCTGCAGCGACAGCAGTATCCAGTTGGGTGCGAGGGTCTCCACCGGCGTTTCACGGAACAGTTGTTGCGGCGGGTGGCGAAAGCGGATGGCGATGAGGGATGTCTGTTTGGCCAGGCGCTTGCCGGTACGCAGGTAGAACGGCACGCCGCGCCAGCGCCAGTTGTCGATGTAGAACTTGGCGGCGACATAGGTTTCGGTGACGGAATTGGTCTCCACCCCGGGCTCCTGGGGGTAACCCGGCACCGCCTGGCCCTGGACCGTGCCGGCGCGGTACTGGGCGCGGAAGGCGTGGGCGTGGACCGAACGGCGCGAGATCGGGCGGATCGAACGCAACACCTTGACCTTTTCGTCGCGCAGGGCGTCCGCCTCCAGGGCCGGCGGCGGCTCCATGGCGACTACCGTGAGCAATTGCATCAGGTGATTCTGCAGCATGTCGCGCAGCATGCCGGTCTTGTCATAGTAGTCGGCGCGGTTGCCGATGCCGATATCTTCCGCCACGGTGATCTGCACGTGGTCGATGAAGTTGCGGTTCCACAGCGGTTCGATCAGGGTATTGGCGAAGCGGAACACCAGCAGGTTCTGCACCGTTTCCTTGCCGAGGTAATGATCGATGCGGTAGATCTGATCCTCGTCGCCAACGTGAACCGCAGGTTGTTGACGTTGGTCAGCACGACCGGCAGCTCCCGCACGCTGAATCCCGGCGTCAACATCGTCACGCTCGACTGACCAAATCCAACCGCAGCCGA
>JANNJF010000432.1:0-4136 GCA_031405715.1 Gammaproteobacteria bacterium
GTCCGGTTATACGACGGCTAGGATCTTGAGCCGAGCGCTCACACTTATTGCAGAATCTAAAACAAAGCTTATTGGAGTGGTTTTGAATGGTGTCATGATGCAGGACTCGACGAGCTACAGCAAATACTACAAGAACCGCCCATATGCGCTTCCCTGTCATGGCCCCGTCCTCCTGTCCTATGGCGTTGCGATATCAATGATGCTGAAGAGCACCCGGTCCGCGCAGGGCGCATCGTAGTCGCTGCGCACCAACCCACTGGTGTTCATCTGACAAGCGTCGGCACAGATCTTGTACCACCCGCTCGTCCCCATTTGGCGCGCGTCGGCAGCGGTCTTGTGCCTGCCTGGCGCATCGGTCTGCGCACCTGCGAGCGTGCTCCAGTTGTTCGGGTAGTCTGCGGCCTGCCAGTGGGAACCACCGGGGTACTCATCTGCCAGGCCAAACATTCCATGGCCGCCCTCATGCATCATGGTGCCGCGATTCTGCCGCTCGGTTGAAAACAGTCCGCCCGATGCGTAATCACGCAGGTCATTCTGGTGCATCAACACCTTTACTTCGGCGAAGCTCAGATTCGCCCAATTCGTTGGCGTCTGGTGCAGTCCGTCGATCGCGATCCGATCATAATCCGTGGCGTGTCCGGTAAGGGGATTAATGTAGAAGTTAAACTGCCGCTTCCATGTGCGGATGGACGGCTCGGCAAACACCGCATCGCGTATCATTGAGCGGCAATGTCCCCGGAATGTTGCGAGGTTTGTGATGTCGGTATCCGGGATTAACACGATATCAAACGTTTTGTCTACATCGCCCTGTACATAGACCGGGGCTGGCTGATTCGCGACGGGGTAAGGCCGAATTGCATAGGTCACATTGTGTGAGGCTGTCAGTCGCCAGCCCCATACACGGCGCCCGGTTCTTATCCAGAACCGGTAGTTCACGAGACGATCGGCAGAATACCCGCCAGTTTTTGTGTAACTGACGCTTGCCGTCTCCGGCCAGTCCGGATATAGCCACTCTTGAACAAACGCTTCAGTACCAACCGTTACTGTTCCGGCTGCGTTAATGGTAGAGATGGTTTCGTACAATTTAATAGTATCGATACCAGCTCGCGAGTTGGTATCGAGGGTATAGGTGACATTCTCCCCGCTGGCCGGATAGATGGGGTCATGTAACGGCAACGTGCCGACACAGCCGGTAAGCAGAAGCAACCATGCAGACAGGAAAAGCAGGCGCAAACGCAACATGCATACGGTCCGCTCCCTCGGCCTATTCCATGCCCCACCCAGTGCGTCACGCATGTGTCACCTCCTTGTAGAGCGATTGGGCGCCTGGAAAACTCGCTGATTTTAAGGATATCAGTTAAATCGATTACTGCATTGACTTGTGTCAACACACGGGGCCACCGGCTTCTAGGGAACCTCTGAACAAGTGGAAGAAACTATCACGCTACCCGTCCCCTCTCCGAACGAGTTTTGCCTCCCCGAAGGGGGCACGAAGAGTACGAGGGGCTTGTTCAGAGATTCCCTAGTGGCGAAGCTAGGTTGTTCGCAGCCGTGGCCATCTCCGTACCCCTGGCATGCCTGTGTGCCACCCCCAAGGAGATGGATTCGTCACTGTCGCGTCATGCCAGAAGACAGCCATTCGTAGGGTGGGCATCGCCCACCACACGAGGCGTCCATCGTCTTCCGCTGGTGGGCGATGCCCAACCAACACGTTCAAGGTCTTAGGTAAGTGCCAATAGTATAAGTTAAGAAATTTATCTTAACTATTGCTCTCAATTAATACGTTCTCCGGGGCAATACCGGTCGACCCGCATTGACACGGGTACGCACCGTGCTCAGAAATCCCCCCACAACGCCTGCATCGCCGCGAGCAGTGCCGGCGCCGCGGTTTCCGTACGCAGGATACGCGGGCCGATGCGCACCGGCATGAAGCCGGCGTCAACTGCGGCGCGTTCTTCCTCGGCGGTCAGTCCGCCCTCCGGGCCGACCAGCAGTTCCACTGCGGTCAGGGGTTTTTCCAGGGAGCGCAGCGCATGTTCGGCATGCGGCGAGAGCATCCAGCGACCGACGCTGGACTGTGGGCGCTCCAGAAAAGTGACCAGGGGAATCAACGCCTCGACGTGCGGCACCTGGTTGCGCCCGCATTGCTCGCACGCAGCAACCACCACCTGTTGCCAGTGCTGCACACGCTGGTCGGCGCGCTCGCCGCTCAGGCGCACCACGCTGCGCTGGCTCATTACCGGCACGATGCGCGCCACGCCCAGTTCGACCGCCTTCTGTAATGTGACGTCCATGCGGTCGCGTGACGACACCGCCTGCACCAGGGTAACCGCGAGCGGGGATTCGCGCTCGATGTCCACGTGGCTGTTCACACTCACGACCACGCGTTTCTTGTCGATGCCCTCAAGCGAGGCGTTATATTCTCCACCGCGGCCATCGAACAGGACCAACGCATCACCCACGCGCATGCGCAGGACCTTCGCGGCGTGGTGCGCTGCGGATGACGGGAGTTCGACGCTGCTACCGATGGCGAGGGCGAAGGGTGAGTAGAAGCGCGGCATGCTCATGGAAGATAAATGCTGTCAGATGTGCCGGACATATTTAGTGCGGACCGATCAGTGGCTTGGTGCGCAGGGCGCAGCCTAGGTTTTTTTGACGCGGCTGTTTGTCGCACAACGGTCAACCGCCCTTCCCGCCGCCGGGTTGATCCAGATCGCGAAAATAAGTCTCTGGTGTCTTGGTCACCAGAAAATCCACCGCGGCGTCCACCATTTTGTTGATCGCCTTCTCCACCGGCGTATTCTCGAAACCACTCAGCACCACCGGCAGGCGGATATACCCGCCGTGGCGGCTGCTGCGTGCATAGCCGGCCACGGCGGCGCCAAACTTGCTGGCGCTGCCCTCCAGCGCGATGGTCGAGACCACACGCGCGGTTTTGGTATCGATCACCCGCAGATCCATGGAGATGAAACCGCGCTTGAAAGAGAGATTGAGGGTCGCGAAATCGCCATTGCGCCCAATGGGAATAGGGATGGGCAGTGCACCGCCGCCGACGCCGGCATCGAAACCGGTGATGGCGCCGACCACCAGCAGTTCAACACCCTCGATCTGGCTCGTGGGGATGTGGCTTGCGTCACCCACCCTGCCGGAAGTGGAAAAATCCTGCTCCACCAGCACATCTTTGATGTTGGCGCGCTCCAGCACGATGAAGCGGTTGCTGTTGAACAGCGCCGTGGTCAGCATGTCCTGTATGCCGCTGGTCAAACGGGTGGGGTCCGGTATGCCGCCGCCGGCTGCGCGGTTCATCAAGCCGAGCTGATAATCCAAAGAGCGCTTGCCCGCGTCGCCGGACTTGTCGATGATCTTGCCCACCGCGATGCGCGCCTTGGGGCCGTTGTAGGCGACAGCCTGCGCCTCCGCGATACTCGCACCCCCCTCGCCACTGGTGATCTTGGAGGTGGACGCACATCCGTCCAAGACCAGCAATGCCAGCAGCATCACTGGCAACAAACAACGCCGCTGGGCGCGGCACGTGTTACGCGTGAGCGCAGCGGGATGGTACAGGTGGTTCACGTAGTACGCCGGGTTCAGACTTTGTTTTTGGCGATGAACTGAACGGCCTTCTCGATGGCATCGCGGATGGCGGTTTCCATCGGCGTCTTGGACCAGGCACCCAGACCAATCGGCAACGGATTGGTGGCGAAGATCAGACCACCGCCGGCGGTAGTGGACGTGCCCTCCACCGTCGTGGCGTTCACCACCCGGCCGGTCTTGGCATCGACGATGCGCAGATTGATGGACACACACGCCTGTTTCGCGCTCAATAATATTACCGAACCGCCGCGGCAGTTGGGCTCGAACTGAGTGATGGAACCGCGGATCAACAGTTGCGCGCCCTCGATCTCACCGATGGGCGCGGCGGTCTCCTTCTTCACCCGACCGGAGGCGCCGAAGTCCTGTTCCTCGATCACTTCCTTGATGTTCTCACGCTCCAGCACGATGAAGCGCCCGGAATTGAACAGCGAATCCGCCAGCATATCCGACATGCCGTTACCGATCTCGCGGCTGCCGCGCGCCGCCTTGTATTCGAAGGCCTTGACCGCGATGCGCTGCTTCGGGCCGTTATACGCCTCCTG
>JANNJF010000433.1:0-2127 GCA_031405715.1 Gammaproteobacteria bacterium
TCGTCAGTCGCTGTTTCGGCTGCGGCTTAGCCTGCGGCGCGAAGTGGAATGTCTTGAGGGCGATTAGCTCCTCGAGCGCGGAGACGATGCCGGCAAAGTCCTCGTAGCTGCCGACTCCGCAGTACTACACCCCCCCGTAACTCACGGCGATTTCCCGACCCGCGGCAAACCGATCGTTCTGGATGTCGGCGACGCTGCACCCCAGCAGGCGCGCCGCCTCCCCCGGATGGGGCGTGAGTATCCAGTCATCCCGTCGCACCGGGTCCTGCGCCAGCAGTGTCAGCGCATCCGCGTCCACGACCTGTAGGTAAGGACTGTCCAGGGCCGCCGCCCACAGGGAGTGCGCCCAGGTGTCCTGACCCAGACCGGGTCCCACGGCCAGCACCGACGGCGACGACAACAAGCGTCGCAGGTCTTGCGCGGAACCCAGCGCGTGCGTCATCAGCTCCGGGCGGTTGGCGGCGAGGGATGCCGCATGCGCCCCATGGGTGGCGAGGCGCACCAGCCCGGCGCCCGCACGATAGGCCGCCTCGCCCGCCAGACGCAGGGCCCCGCCCATGCCCGGTGCGCCTCCCACCAGCAGCACGTGACCGGCGTCACCCTTGTGGGCGTGGCGCGTCCGGCGCGGCATTAGGCCATAAAGATCATCGCGGGTAATACGCTGCGCCAGGGGCACCACCCCGTCGAACACCGCGGCGGAGGTCCCCAGGTCATCAAAATAAATCACCCCACTGTGTTCACGTCCCGCGCCGGTAAACAGACCGGCCTTGAGTCCGATAAACGTGAGCGTGGCCGCGGCGCGCACCGCCACACCCCCTACCCGGCCACTGTCGGCGTCCAGCCCGGAAGGCAGGTCCAGCGCCAACACCGGCGCGCCACAGTGATTCAGCGCCACGATCGCCGCCTCGGCCCGGTCGCTGACGTCGCGCGTGAGGCCTATGCCAAACAAGGCGTCCACTACCACATCGGCGTCCTGCAAGTGATAGGTATCGAAGGCCTGAGGGATGATGCCCGCCTGCAGGAGCCGCTGTTGCGCGCTCTGCGCATCAGCGTGCGCGCCCTGCGCGTGTTCCAGGGTCAGTACCCGCGGACTGAACCCCGCCTCCTGCGCCCGGCGCGCCAACACATAACCGTCACCACCGTTGTTACCCGGACCACACAACACAGCGATGCGCCGCGCCCGTGGCCAGCGTGCACGCAGCAGCTGCCAGGCGGCATCCCCGGCCCGCTCCATCAGCACCGACCCCGCCGAGCCGGGCTGTTGCATGGCGCGTTGATCGGCCGCACGCACCTGGGCGCTACGGTAAAGGGCTTGGGGCAGTGTCAGGCGATTCGGCATGATAGAAAGGATTCTGGGTAGCAAAGGGGCCAAACGAATTGACATCTCCGCGCAATCAAAAATCGGACGTCTTGAGGGTGCATCACGCTCACGGGCTTCTCTAAGTATATTAGGTATATGATAGGGCCATATGCATCCTGCACCAAGACAGAGTGTGGATTTCCCCCGCCTAGGCCTCGACATCAAACGCTGGGGACAGGAACTCGGCTTTCAGCAAGTCGGCATCGCCGACGTGGCCCTGCCCCTGGCGGAGCGCCGCCTGCTCGATTGGCTGGCGCAACAATACCATGGCGAAATGCACTACATGGCGCGTCACGGTACCCGGCGCAGCCGCCCGCAGGAACTGGTGCCAGGCACCTTGCGCGTCATCTGCGCGCGCCTCGACTACCTGCCGGACGCTTTCGATATGCAGACGCTGCTGGAGCAGGCGGAACACGCTTATGTCGCGCGCTACGCCCTGGGGCGCGATTACCACAAGGTGATCCGGCGCAAGCTGCAGCAACTGGCGGAACGCATCGAACAGGTCACCGGGCCCTTCGGCTACCGCGCCTTCACCGACAGCGCACCGGTGATGGAAAAACCCCTGGCGCGTGAGGCGGGATTGGGCTGGATCGGCAAACACACCAACCTCATCCACCCGCAGGCCGGCTCGTGGTTTTTTCTCGGCGAGCTGTACACCGACCTGCCGCTACCGCTGGACACCCCGGCGCAGGACCATTGCGGCACCTGCCACGCCTGCCTGGACATCTGCCCGACCCAGGCCATCGTCGCGCCTTATGTGTTGGATG
>JANNJF010000434.1:0-3510 GCA_031405715.1 Gammaproteobacteria bacterium
CAACGCCGACGCCTACGCCGACGCCCACGCCGACCCCGACGCCATCGCCGACGCCGACGCCTACGCCGAACACGACTCCTACGCCAACGCCAACGCCGACGCCGACCCCGACCCCGACGCCGACCCCGACGCCAACGCCAACGCCAACGCCGACCCCGACGCCGACCCCGACCCCGACGCCGACCCCGACGCCGACCCCGACGCCAACGCCGACCCCGCCACCGTCCTGCACGCTTCAGACGGCTATTCCGACATGCAGCTCCTGTCACGGCGGTGCTGACGTGTACCCCGCAAGTCATGCGGGCAGGCCCAAGACGTGCGCGGCCTGCCACGGCCCCGTCAACAATGGTTCAGGAACTCCCTCTATAGGGCTGTCCACGACCGCCGGTGTCGGCACGTGCGTCCTGAATTATCCTTTTGGAGGCACAAGCACGCATAACAACGGTACGCTCAACCGCGGCGCGGCCCAGTGATGCACGCTCAACAATCCGTAGCTTGACGAGCGCATGCAGCACCTAGAGTCCGGAGGGTTCGCCCTCCGGACTTTTTTTGTCGCATAAAAAACGACGGGGGATAAAAAATATGCAGGCTAAAAGAACGTCCAGGTGTCAGAGTCCTTGAAATCGTTACCTCCACCCCGCCAAAGTGACGCCAGACAATTCAACATGAGAAAAACCTCATGGCCCGCCTTCCGCGACTCGTGATACCGGCGCAGCCGCTGCATCTCATCCAGCGCGACAACAACTAAGCACCGTGTGTCTTCGCTGGCGAAGATTGTCTTTTCTCCCTCGACAACCTGAAGGATGTCTCGGCCCGGCATGGCTGCCGGATACATGCCTATGTGCTCATGACTAACGAGGTGTCGGTGGAAGCGGGTTCGGCACACATGGATTATCTATTATTAGGCAATGGTCGAAAGTAAACATACCTGCCTATTATTTAATCACCGTATCCCATCAGTTGCCCCCCAGCCTGTATTTAGCGTTGTTTTCCGCCATGCCCAGGACGCACGCTGTCTTGCCTGCAGACAGAGGATGACCCCGATCATAAAAAACACAGCCTGGTCTTGAAGGCCACGCGCCGTATAGCCTTAAGTTAAGTGCCATTCCCATCCGTCGCCTTGAGTTTTCTTTAGTTGAACAAATTATTTCGGACGCCTCTGGATACGCGCCGTCGGTGTCGCGTTCCACGGATCGTCCGGCCACGGATGCCGCGGGTAACGTCCCTTGAGTTCCTTTTTTACTTCCGCGTAGGTGCGTTCCCAGAAGCCGCGCAGGTCCTGCGTCACTTGTATCGGTCGACGCGCGGGCGACAGCAGATGCAACGTCACCGGCACGCGTCCGCGGGCGATACGCGGTGTGTCGGCGAGGCCGAACATTTCCTGCAGCTTGACCGCCAGTACCGGTGACTGGCCGGGGGAATACTCCAGACGATGATGCGCGCCGCTCGGCACGCCGAGGTGGGTGGGCGCTAGCTCATCCAGGCGCTGGCCCTGCTGCCAGTCGAACAGGCCCTTGAGCACGGCAAGCAAGTCGAGACGCACCAAGTGCGCGCGCCGCGTGATCCCGCCGAGGTATGGCGCCAGCCACTGTTCCAGGGTTTGCAGCAAGGCCGGGTCCGAGACGTCCGGCCACGCTTCATCCGGAAACCAGGCGCGCACCGACAGCACCCGCGCCTGCCACTCGCGCGCTTCGGGCGTCCACGGCAGCGCCTCCAGGCCCATGCGTCGCAACCCAGTAAGCATGGCCTCCACCCGTTTCGCGGCCTCCGGTTTATCCAGTGGTAAGCTGTCGAGCACCAGCTCCCCGAGACGTTGTTCACGTCGCGCGATCACCGCTTCCTGTTGTCCATCCCAGGTAACGATCTCCACCCAACGCAGGTGATCCGCCAACTGTGCGCGCAAGGTCTCCACGTCCACGGCCACTGCCTGATAAATCAATCCCTCGCCCTCGCCCGCATCCAGGTTGACCGCCACCAGACACGGCTGACGCATGCGCAGTTCGTGCTCCGGCAGGCGCGCACCGCGCCCGCTGGCCAGGCGATAACGCGCTTCTCCCGGCGCGCGTTGCAGGGCGATCCGGTCCGGATAGGCCATGGCCAACAGCACACCGGCGGCGTTGTGGTTGTTATCCGCCGATTCCCGCCCAGTGCCCAGTAGGCGTCGCCATTGTTGCGCCGCCTGATCGGCGCGCGCGCAGGCGGCCGGGTCGGCGCCCGCGGGCAGCCCCTTGCCACGGCCGCTTTGGCGAAAGCGCTGCAACACCTCTAAGCGCTCGACGAAATCGGCGCTGCGCCGGTGCTCACCCAGTAGCACGTCGCGCTCCGACACCAGGGCCGCCAGATCGCAGGCCAGTGCCCCCAGACCGCGGGCATGGGCCGCGTGCAGCATGTACGCCAGACGTGGGTGCAACGGCAACGCGGCCATGGCACGACCGGCGGCGGTGATCACGCCCGCGTCGTCCAGCGCACCCAATTGCGTCAACAGGTCCCGCGCCTGGGCCAGGGCGGCGGCCGGCGGCGGGTCGAGCCAGGACAGTGCGTAGACATCGCGCACGCCCCAGTGGGCGAGCTCCAGCGCCAGGGGCAAGAGATCCGCCGTGCGCATCTCCGCCGCGGGATGCGGCACTAACCCCCGTTGAGTGGATTCACTCCACAGGCGATAACACACGCCGGGGGCGGTACGTCCGGCGCGTCCGGCGCGCTGCTCGGCGGAGGCACGGGAAATACGCTGCGTATGCAGGCGCGACAGTCCGCTGACCGGATCGAACTGCGGCACCCGCGCGTACCCCGCATCCACCACGATGCACACGCCTTCAATGGTGAGACTGGTCTCGGCGATGGGCGTGGCCAGCACCACCTTGCGTTGCCCGCCACCGGGACGGATGGCGCGGTCCTGCGCCTCCCACGGCAGATCGCCATACAAGGCATGCACCTCGATGCCGCCGCCCGCGAGGGCCTGCTCCAGCAGCGACTGTGTCTGACGTATCTCGCGCGCACCGGGCAGGAATACCAGGACATCCCCCGTGTGCTGACGCAAGGCGTCGCGCACCGCCTGGCTCACCACCGGCGGCAACGGGCCGCTGGGGTCGCGCGCCAGATAGTGCTGTACCACCGGATAACTGCGGCCGACACTGGTGAGGATCGGCGCCTGATCCAGCAGCCGCGCCACGGCGGCGCCGTCCAGGGTGGCGGACATGACGATGATCTTCAGGTCCTGGCGCACGCAACTCCGGCTGTCGAGACACAGCGCCAGGGCCAGGTCGGCGTGCAGGTGACGTTCATGAAATTCATCGAAGATGACGAGGCCGACACCTTCCAGCGACTGATCGGTCTGCAGGCGTCGCGTGAGGATGCCCTCGGTCAGCACCTCGATGCGCGTTTTCTTGGAGACCTTGGTCTCGAAGCGGATACGATACCCGACGGTCTGACCCACCTCCTCCCCCAGCAGCGCCGCCATGCGCGCGGCGGCGGCGCGCGCCGCCAAGCGACGCGGTTCGAGCATGAGGATGG
>JANNJF010000435.1:0-1771 GCA_031405715.1 Gammaproteobacteria bacterium
CCAGGCCCCGCGCCCCAGGCCCCTTTCTCTGAGCTATCCTTCGGCCACTCTCCTCACCACTTCCCCGGTGTTCAGCAATGGCCACAAGAACTCCTCCCCGCAACGCCTTCTACGCGCAATCCGGCGGCGTGACCGCCGTTATCAACGCTTCTGCCTGCGGCGTCATCGAGGCGGCCCGCAAGCAGCGCGACAGAATCGGCAAGTTGTACGCGGGACGGCATGGCATCGTCGGTGCGCTTACCGAGGATCTCATCGACACCAGCAAGGAATCGGCCGCCACCATCCGCGGGTTGCGCCACACGCCGGCCGGTGCATTCGGTTCCGCGCGCTACAAGCTGAAAAAATACGAAGACAATCCGGCGCAGTACGAACGGTTGATCGAGGTCTTCAAGGCACACGACATCGGTTACTTCTTCTACAACGGCGGCGGCGATTCCGCCGATACCTGTCTGAAGGTTTCGCAGCTGGCCGACAGGCTCGGCTATCCCATACAGGCGATTCACGTGCCCAAGACCGTAGACAACGATCTGCCCATCACCGACTGCTGTCCGGGGTTCGGCTCGGTGGCCAAATACGTTGCTGTCTCGATTCGCGAAGCCGGCTTCGACGTGGCATCGATGGCAAAGACCTCTACCAAGGTATTCATCATGGAAGTCATGGGACGGCATGCAGGCTGGATTGCCGCAGCCGGCGGTCTCGCGGCCGACACGGAAGGCGCCGCGCCACACATCATTCTGTTTCCGGAAGTCACTTTCGATGCCGACAAGTTCTGCGCGCGCGTGCAGAAGTGTGTCGAAAAGTATGGCTATTGCGCGGTGGTGGTCTCCGAGGGAGTGCGCAACAGCGACGGAAAGTTTCTCGCCGATGCCGGCCTGCGCGATGCATTCGGCCACGCACAACTGGGAGGTGTCGCGCCGGTACTCGCACAACTGGTCAAGTCGAAACTCGACTACAAGTATCACTGGGCAGTCGCTGACTATCTGCAGCGGGCCGCGCGTCATATCGCCTCGAAGGTCGACGTCGAGCAGGCATACGCAGTCGGCAAAGCGGCGGTCGAACTCGCCATGAAAGGCAACAACGCCGTGATGCCCACCATCATCCGCGTTTCCGACAAGCCCTACCGCTGGAAAGTGGGTACGGCGCGACTCGAGGATGTCGCCAACCAGGAAAAAATGCTCCCGCGGGACTACATTACCGCTGACGGTATGCATATCACGGCGAAGGCCCGGCGCTACCTGGCCCCGCTTATCAAGGGCGAGGACTACCCCCCCTACCGGGATGGCTTGCCGCAATATGTGACGCTCCGGAACGTACCGGTAAAGAGGCAGCTGAAGGAAACCTTTGTGCTATAGTCCAGCGCCTTTTTGGCGTTGACATCGCACCAGAAGGTTGATTTTTAAGGACGATTCGTGACTTCGCGCCGCCCGCGATCGTCACCGCCCGTCAACAACGATTGCAGATAACGAAGCCCGTTCGGGAGGGAAATTCATGTCCACAGATCTCGTGCTCTGGCTTGCTATTGGCGCCGGTGTACTCGCCGTACTGTACGGCGTGTTCGCGTTCAGCTGGATCAACAAGCAGTCTGCAGGCAATGCGCGCATGCAGGAAATTGCCGCCGCCATCCAGGCAGGTGCCAAGGCCTATCTGAACCGCCAGTATTCAGCGATTGCGATCGTGGGCGTCGTGCTACTCGTGGTTCTGGGGTTCGCGCTGGACTGGGCCACGGCAGGAGGATTCGCCGTCGGTGCCATTCTGTCCGGCCTGACAGGAT
>JANNJF010000436.1:0-1164 GCA_031405715.1 Gammaproteobacteria bacterium
AGGCGCGTGCGGAACAGATCGCCCTCGTTGTTGACAAACACCTGGGTCTTGTATTCCAGGCGACGAAAGGCGGCGCAATGGATGATGCGGTCGCGGTCGCGCTGGAATTCTGAACGGTAGGCCGGCGCGGGTTCCGGGTGCAGCCGCCCGAGGGACGCTGCCTGGCTCGCGGCATAGACGGCCAGCTGCATGCCGAGGTTCATGCCGGCTCCCGGCAATGGTCCAAAGTCTCTTTAATCAGCGCCGGTGGCGTGGCGTCACTGATCACCGCCTGGCCGATACTTTTGAGCAAGACCAGGCGCATTTTGCCATCCTCCACCTTCTTATCCACCGCCATCAATTCCAGCATGCGCGCGCTGTCCAGTGCTGCGGGCGAGCGCACCGGCAGGCCGGCGCGCCGGAGCAGGGCCTCTACCCGTGCCTGGTCCACAACACTCAACCATCCCAACCGGTGCGACAGATCCGCCGCCATGGCCATGCCGGCACCGACGGCTTCACCATGCAGCCAACTGCCGTAACCACTGCCGGTTTCGATGGCGTGGCCGAAGGTGTGTCCGAGATTGAGCAAGGCGCGCTGGCCTGACTCGCGTTCGTCTGCCGCTACCACCGTGGCCTTGTTGCGGCAGGAGCGCTCGATGGCCACGCCGAGGGCGGCGGCGTCCCGCGCCAGCAGCGCGTCGATGTTTTTTTCCAGCCAGTCGAAGAATTCGGCATCGCCGATCAAGCCATATTTGATCACCTCCGCCAGGCCCGCGGACAATTCATTCTGCGGCAGGGTGCTGAGGGTATCGGTATCGATGATCACGCAACGCGGCTGGTGAAACGCGCCGATCATGTTCTTGCCTTGGGGGTGGTTCACGCCGGTCTTGCCGCCGACCGAGGAGTCCACCTGGGCCAGCAGGGTGGTCGGTATCTGAATAAACGGGATGCCGCGCTGATAGGTGGCGGCGGCAAACCCCCCCATGTCGCCGACCACGCCGCCGCCCAGGGCGATGAGGGTGGTTTTGCGGTCACAGTGCGTTTCGAGCAGGCGGTCGTAAATGCGATTGAGCACGTCCAGGGTCTTGTACTGCTCGCCATCGGGCAGCACCACCTGGGCCGGGCGATAGCGCTGCACACTCGCGAGCAAGCGGTCGAGGTAGAGGGGGGCCACGGTTTCGTTGG
>JANNJF010000437.1:0-6782 GCA_031405715.1 Gammaproteobacteria bacterium
GCGACAATCGGATCGAGCGGCGACTGATATGTCCCCATGTCGCCACCGATGAATCCGTGCAGCGTGTTGTGCGGATTGCCTTCCAGGGGGCCATACACGCCGGGCGTGCCGGGCCGTTGGCTGGCCGCCTGACCGCTCGCAAAAAGGAGAAAGTTCGTTTCATCCAGAATGGCATCGATGACGCCGGGTCCGACATTCCCGTCCGCCAGTGCGGCCGGCGGGGATGCCACCCGTCCGGGATGGAACAGCGGGTTCGATGTCCCGCCTTGAAACACCGCCGGGATCGTACGGTTGCAGGTCCAGTTCCAGTAGGGCAGCGCGAAGCGCTGATTGCCGGTCAACTCGCGACAGATCTGCTCGAAGTACAGCAGGTACGCGCGATGCCAGGGAAGAAAAAACCAATTGCCATGGGGACAGAAGTTTTGGTGTATGTCGGCCTGCCGCTGCCAATTGCGCGGGTCCGTGGACGGCAGGGCCTTCATCGCAGTCACCGCGGCCTGGTAAGTCACGATGTCCGGGTCGCTCGGCGCGAGGGTGGCGAGATCGCGGCGCATCGGGCGATTGCGGATCTGCTGCAAAATCCATTCACACCCGCCCAGGGTGGAGGCGGCGATGCCGATGAGGGTAGCCTGGCCGAGAGTTTTCAGGAAGTGACGCCGCGTTTCGCTTTCCAGCATGGGTTGCTCCTTTTTTATTGGAGGATCGAGTCAGCACTTTGGGGCGGTGCCCTCGACTATCGACGTCGCTGACAACGACAATACTCATGCCGATTGTGCATAGACTATGCGAGCGTTTCTGTGAAATTCGTCACAAAGGGATCAGCCCTGAGGGGCCAGATAAAATGACAACTAGTGGGTTTTACGCTAAAGCGTGACGATAGGCGGGCATGGCAGCTTTAAATTCCACCCTTGCTCTAACCCTCCCCCCGCGCGCGGGGAGGGTCAAAGAAAACAATCTCTCAGTTAGGCCAGGCCACTGCCTTTTCCGGCACGCTAGCGTCACCGAGACCGTATTGATTTAGGGAATTTGCCCGCGTCTGAATGACGATGTAGAGCAGTGGCTCATTCGAATTGTTGCGCCAGACTCTTTCGCCGTTTGGCGCGATGCGTACAATTGAACCTTCCTGCACATCGATCACTTCTCCATCCACCTGCACCTGCCCTTTGCCCTGAATGAAGATATAGACCTCCTCATTCTCCTGGTGTTGGTGATAAATAGGCATACCGGCACCCGGTGCCATTGAGTTGATGGATATTTCGCACCCGGTCAAACCAAGCACATCTTTGAGAAAATGCTTACCGGGAATTGCCCCCAAACCTGGAAGCTCAACGGTATGGGCGGGCCAGTCTTTTCGGGCACCACTCTTATAGGCGGTGAAATTGGCTCCCTTGTTGGTATTGCCGTTGATTTTGCTGTTTGACATGATGCTCTCCTATACCTATTAGTTGGTAGGTTTTTGGGCTAAAAAACTGAGGTTAGCCCTTCCTCGATAAACCTGAGACCAGTAACGATGTAGTCTGGTCAAACGCTTCGCGATCACCGGTGGCACGTGCAATCAGCAAAGCGCCCTGTAACACAGACAGGAGCATGCGAGCATGATCCGCCGCCGTGCCGATCAAAGCAAAGCGCTGCTGTGAATTCCCCGCCGCAAGAATTTCGGTCAACCACTCCGTGTTACGGTTGAAAAAGCGTTTAAGGCTTGGCAGCACAGCGGGGTCTAGCGTAAGCGCCTCGGATGCGAGCATACCGCCCAGACACATGCGACCAGCCTCCAGCGAGCCGCGATAAATAGCGATATACGCAGCCAATTGGGCATCGGATCGCGCGTACGTCCCGCTGATGCGGTGAAGCTCATTATCAAGCTGTTTTGTGTACCCATCGATCAGTGCCATACCAAGATCCGTCTTGCTGGGGAAATAATGGTGCAGACTGGCCTTGCGAATACCGACCTCGTCCGCAATGTCCGCATAGCTGAAACCATTGAAGCCGCGCTGCTGCACTAAACGTTGCGCGCTTGCCAGTATCTGTTCTCGCATTTCCATGGGGAGACTGTAACCAACCTAGTAGTAGGAAGTCAAGAGGTGAGTTCACGTCGTATTGTTGTCGGACCATTAAAAGACTATATTTGGTCCATATCAACCTGGGATCCAAAGCATGAGGTATTCGACGCAAATCAAGCCAATCAGCTACCTCAAGGCCAACGCCGCGGAGGTCATTCGGGAACTCACCGAGACGCGCGCCCCCCTCGTCATCACGCAGAATGGAGAGGCGAAGATAGTCATTCAGGACGTCGCCTCGTACGAAGAAACACAGGCGACGATGGCGCTGCTCAAGATCCTCGCCTTGGGCAACCGCCAGATCGAGGAAGGCAGGGTGGTGCCGGCTAAGGAGGCCATTCAACGCTTGCGCGACGCAGCGGCAAAAACCGGATGAGTCTCGAGGTGCTGCTGACGGAGGACGCACTGCGCGACCTCGGAGACATCTACACCTATATTGCTGACAACGATGGCCAGGCGAATGCGGAGCGCGTCCTTGATCGAATCGATGAGGGTGTCGAGAGTCTTGCGGACAATCCGCAACGCGGCAGCTGCCCGAAGGAGCTCCTGGCGCTGGGCATGCGCGACTACCGCCAGGTTTTTTTCAAGCCGCACCGCGTCATCTACCGTGTTGTCGGCCAGCGTGTGTATGTTTACGTGGTGGCAGACGGTCGGCGCGATATGCAAACCTTATTGGCCAGGCGTCTTTTCGCTAACTAACGATCACTGACGGTGGGAAGAGGACGCACAACCGATATGCGCCTTCGACTAGCGGGGTCAACCCCCTCCGGACAATCATTGCTTGCCGGAAACCATAGTTGGGCCAAAATGGCCGAACGATGGTTTTATGCACCAGGGCATCTCTAACTCATTGAAAATGGTGGGCCGCGCAAGATTCGAACTTGCGACCAACTGGTTAAAAGTTAGGAACGCTGATTAATCCCTATGTTAAATCACTACTGTCCGGTTGAGTGAAAAATCGGGAACAATTCGCCTGTAACCATCTGATTTTTAGAGGTGCGACCCTTGGACATGAATTGAAATCGGCACCACATTGACATGTTGCGAAATCCCTTTAAGCAAGGCGTTTTCATGAAGTCAGTCACACATCAACCGGACACTACTGATGTTAAATCAATACCCTGCAACGCCCGCATTGTTTGGTACAAGGTCTCAGAAAGCCGGAAATACAGGAATTTTCAGATAGCGCAGTTACGATTTGACTACGCTACTTTTTGGTTAAGTCGCGACTGGAAAACGATCACATATCAAGCTACCACCATCAACATCGCCGATGGGTCCGGGGTGACATTGTGGACGCAATCACCGTTTCAATCCGCGCCCGCTCAATTGGCTGAAAAAAAACATGCAGGGCAGCTGACGTTTTGACGGCGGTGTTGTACAATTACTTGTACAATGTGACCAAGCCGCCGGGTGAACCCATGAAAACGCTTTCCTACTCTGCTATCCGCAACAATCTGGCCAAGGCCATCGATCAGGTGACCGAAGACCACGCGCCGATTCTCATCACCCGCCAGAAGGGAACGCCAGCGGTGTTGATCTCGCTCGAAGACTTCGAGTCTTGGCAGGAGACCGCCTATCTGATGCAAAACCCTGCCAATGCCGCGCACTTGCGGCGCGGGGTCGCGCAGGTGAAGGCCGGAAAAACCCACCGGAGGAAGTTGCTGAAGTGACCGCGCGCTGGACGGATGATGCCTGGGCGGATTATCTGCGCTGGTACCGTGAGAACAAGCCGGTGTTCAAACGCATCAACCGTTTGGTTGAGGCCATCGAGTCAGACCCGTTCCGTGGTATCGGCAAACCGGAACCGCTGCGCGGTGAGCTGTCGGGGTATGGGTCGCGCCGCATCACTCAGGAACACCGGCTGGTGTACAGGGTGGCCGGAAAGACCGTGCACGTCATCTCGTGCCGCTATCACTACCGGAAATAACAGACATACCCATCATCAGACTGATCCTCTAGGGCGCGCCACTGGGAGGCGATTCAGTGATTGCCCTGCTTTCTATTTTGGGACACTAAAAATAGCGAGCCGCACATCACCGATGTTCAGCGTTTTTAACAGTGTGGCCTCTCAAGCCATCTCTAAGTCATTGAAAATGGTGGGCCGTGAAGGATTTGAACCTTCGACCAACTGGTTAAAAGTCGTAGTTACTAGATCGCAACTTTAACTAGATCAGCCACTTGCGACGCTTGCCGATTTGTTGTGCCCGATGTAAGTCGTTGATTCTCTGTTGTGGCAGATTTGGCGGTGGCACAAATTTGGCACATTGCCGCTCATTTCTGAACTAATTCGACCGTGGTATCGAACAGCGTAGAACCAGAGAACTCCGTTTCTACAATTGTGCATAGAACCAAAGTATGGCCACTGTCTGAAAGCTTAGTTAGTTGGTCCTCATAGTTTCCTCACTAATCGCACTTCACCACGCTTTCTGGTGGTGGCCATGTCTGAGGATTCTGGACATCCGGTCACAGCCAGGAGCGGACGCTCAGGCAATCTATGTCATTAGGCTTCCTTGTTCCCGGGAACCTAGACTGTGTTTGGTTTCCCTGTCAATCTTTGTTGCATACTGGGGCTTTTAGAACGACGATGAACTGGGATTGCTGAGGCTATTTTCGGTGCACCCACGAAAAATGGCCAAGCAGAACAACCTATGGAGGGGCAATGTATATCGAGAAGATTTGGGTTGAAAACTTTCGCTCTATTCGGAGCGGAGAAGTATCCTTAGGGGAAATAACTACTTTTTTGGGGCGGAACGGTGTTGGGAAATCGACGGTTCTGTACGCGCTCGAATCGTTCTACAACGTTGGCGCTCAATACTCGCATCTCGATTACTACAACCATCAGCAGACGGACACAACTATTCGAATACGAGTCACATACGGCAACCTTCGGCCGGATGAGTTAGCCGAATTTTCTAGCTACGTTCATGGCGGAAAGCTGATGGTGACCAAGGTCATTAACCAAGGCGGCGCTCGCTACTACGGGACGGTCGCTCAAATCCCGGCCTTCGCGGAGCTGAGAAAACTGCGCGCAACTGATAAACGCAATGGTCTGAGCCAACATGTAGATGCTGGGGAGTTTCCGGGCTTTCCCGCGATACCTCGCAAGGAAGGGGATGTTGATCGGGCAATGGAAGAATATGAAGCTGCGCATCCTGAACTCACCCAACCAATCGAACGAGAGACTACGTTTTTTGGGCCGCGCAATGTGGGTGGCGGAAAGCTCGATAAGTTTACAAAATTTGTTCTCGTTCCAGCGGTCAGAGACGCTGCTACGGAGATGGAGAAGCGCGGGGCGATCATGCAATTGCTCGACCTTATTGTCACGCGCAGCATCAGCAGCCGGAAAGACTTTCAGCTGTTCAAGCAAGAATTCGAGACGAAAGCCCGTCAGCTCTATGGAAAGGACAATCTTCCCGAGTTGGCCGAGCTTAGCAAGCTCATCTCAGATCGACTCAAGCGCTACGCGCCCGGCGCGGAGCTATTGATCGACTTTGAGGAACTGAAGCCACCGACCATCCCGTTACCAGACGCCGTGGTGACCGTATCCGAGGACAGCTTCAATGTGCCAGTTCGATACAGTGGGCACGGGTTGCAGCGCGCCCTGATCCTTGCCCTACTGGAACAGCTCTCCATGACCCAGCCACACCCCGCCGTGGCCAATGACGCAGGCCAAACTGCCGAGCAGGAACCCCCACGTGTTCCCGATCTAATCCTTGCCATCGAGGAACCTGAGCTGTATTTGCATCCTGCCCGCAGTCGCTATTTGGCGAAAATCCTCCGCGACCTCTCGCAGCGCGCAGCCAACACAGTGGTGCCGGGCACGCAGGTAGTATGCGTTACTCACTCACCCTACTTTGTTGATGTCGAACACTTCGACGATGTACGCATGTGCCGTAAGGCGACCGCGGCTGAGGTTGGCCAACCACGCGTGACAACTTTCGCAACCTTTACGCGGCTTGAAGCTGCTCAGCGCCTGGCGCAGATCACCGGCCGACGGCCCGAAGACTTTACCGCTGACACCTTTGTCGCTCGCGCCTCACCAGTTCTGAACTCGATCGTGAACGAAGGTCTATTCGCTGATGTGGCGGTGGTTGTTGAAGGGGACTCGGACGTCGCCGCCCTGTGGGCTATGCAGAAGTTCATGGATCAGAAATGGGAAGAGTTCGGTGTCGTGGTCGTTCCTGTAGCTGGTAAGAATAATATCGACCGAGCAGTCGTTGCCTTCCAGGGATTCGGGATCCCGACCTACTTCATGTTCGATGGCGACAAGAAAAAGAATGGGGGGGCGTCTACGAACCGTGCTCTCTTGCAGCTGGGTGGCGCAGAGGTAGCCGACTTCCCGGCTACGGGGGTGGCCCACGGTTGTGCCATCTTTGAAGACGACATTGAGGTGTATCTGCAGGATACTGCGGGAGAGCGCTACCTAGCGCTACGCGACAATTGCTCTGCTCGCTGTGGCCATGATCGCCCCAGTACGGCCCTGAAAAACTCCGAGGTGATGGCAATGTTTCTTCGAGACGCGCGAGCGGAAGGTATCGAGTTCCCGATCCTCCAGCAGATCGTCGAAAGGATATCTTCTATCGCCGCAGTGCTTCGTATAGCCCCAATTGGGGAGGCAATACCTCCGGAGGTGCAATAACGATGGCTCGTTTCCTACACACAGCAGACTGGCAGATCGGTCGCCAATATGGTCAGATCGCCGCTGATGACGCCGTGCCGCTC
>JANNJF010000438.1:0-4597 GCA_031405715.1 Gammaproteobacteria bacterium
CTGGATCGACGGGCTCATGGTGTAGTCCGCCGCCACCATCTGGCCCTTGCCGAAGTTGCTGCCGCCGCGCATCTCGCCACTCTGCTGCAGGTTGCGCTCCTGCGCCCCCGCGCCCTGCAGCTGGACCCCAAGGAGCCCAAGGCGCATATCGGCCGGGCGGATGGGTATCCTTGTTCGAAAACAGCCTAAACGAGGCCTCCGGCAGCTTTAACGCCGCACTCCGCCTGGACAGCCAACTGGCCGACGCCCACGCCGGCCTGGCCTTGGTGCACCTCGCCCAACAAGACCTGCCCAAGGCCCAGGCGGCGCTGCGCCAGGCCAAACAGATAGCCCCCGCCAACCTCACTGCGCTCAATGTGGCGTGCTCGCCCTAATAGCCATATTTCGGGACTTAACACCGACCTTCACGGTCGGCGTTATCCGTTACCATTGCTCCTCGCCTGCTTTCGTGCCTACGCATCAAGGGCACTGTTGCAGTGCTCCTGCAAGGCTCGATACCCGGCCCGTGGCTAGCGGTTACCGGGACGGGATTTCCACCCGTTAGAATTAGCAGCTTTGCCGCAACCAAGACTTGGCCCCAATCTTCGTCCCACGTTAAATCTGTCCGGTGAGTTTCACCGATAAGCCCTGCTTTACCCATGTCACTGGCTTGACCGTCACGGTCTGACGAAAACCTTCGCGCGCCGGGCAATACGGTGTCGCATCGCCGAGTATCGCCTTGTTGCGCTGGAGATACTTCTGGCGGATATCCGCAGCCGACTGTGTTGGATCGAGAAAATCCGCATAGTGTTCTGAGTCAGGCACGGCGCCGCAGAAGCGCAACTGGCCGTGTGCATCGATATACATATAAAGATCGGCGAACTGCAGACAGCCTACCGAGACATCTCCGAGATAGTCCGGATCGTAGGAAAGACAATGGGTGTAACCGAGTTTTCTCGCCGCCTCACGGCAATGATCGAAAATGGCGGATACATCCAGACCCTTCAGATACGCCGTGCCCCGCCCTGTGGTTTCCCATACCCGCAGGCGCGTCACACCGAGTTCCGCCGCTTCCTGCATGATCGCTGCGACATGCGGAAGATTGTATTTACCCACGGTGAGCGATGCAGTGGTCTCTATGCCGCAGGCCACGAGATGGCGCAAGGCAGCGGTGGCCTTTTCATGGGCACCCGGTACGCCATGTACCTGATCGTGGTGACGCTTCCCCTGCCAGTTGACCTGCACCTGGGCAACGTTGTTTTGCTTCAAAAAGCCCGCCAGATTGGCATCGATATGCTCACCGTGTGACGCCACGTGCAGCAGGAACCCCTGGGCATCGGCATAGCTGATAAAACGCCTGAAATCCGGGTGCTCTGTCGGCTCACCGCCGGCCAGCGTCAGCTGCAACACACCCATTTCCTTAAGCTTGCCGAGGATGATTCGATAATTGTCGAAACTCAACTTATGACTCAGGGCTTGATCGAATCCACCATAACACCACGGACAACGGTGACTGCAGTCGTCGCAAATAACAAGATAAGCCCAAGCTGGCCGCACACTACTGCTGAGCTTTTTAAGCGCGGAGTAAACCGGTTGTTTGGAAAACGCTACCAGACACATCTACCGCCCCCTTCGCACTCTCAGCGCCAAAACAAACAGACGCCGTGATGCGTCCTATTTTCAGTCCCGGCCCGTTGCCGTTCGCTGTTGCGGCACAGCGGGTGCCGTACCGCCGAGCCATGACCACAGATGCGCCCACAACATATCCGCCAGTGTAAACGTATCCTCCGGCTGCCAGCGCGCATCGCCCAACGCCTGACATATATTTTTGATAATGGCGCCCGCATCCTCGGCCTGTTGCTGCGCCACCTCTTCCGCCTGTTTTTGCGTCATGGCATGCAATGCCAAGCGGATCGCAAGACCGCTCCAGATATCCGCGCGGATATCCTTCTCGATATCCGCTGCATCATCCACATACCAGGTGAGACGGCCAAAATCCCGGGCAAATTTCTCGATACGGCGAGCCGCCACCTCGCCCTCCCCGAGACAGGCTGTTACTCCCAGCCCCCAGAATCCGTCGCTACTGGGGCGCTCCGCATGCCGGATTAATGCTTCCGATGGTTTTACCTTGGAGATACGCCGCTCTACGCTTTCATGCTCCACACGATATAATTCGCGCAATGCCTCCAGCCAGGTTTTCGCCAGCCTTGAGTCGCCGCTGCGATCCAGCAGCCGATGGCAGCGCATAAAATAGACGCGATGGAGCTGCAACAGGCCATGGGCCAACACCTTGTCGGGCGTCGTCTTCAGCCCATCCAGGACCCGTTCGATTGTCCATTGTTCGAGTGAAGCGGCATTGATGATCTTCCCCAAATCACCAAACTCCGCCGGATATTCATCCAGCAGATGATCGAAAACACCCATAATGAACATATAAAGACCCACCGTGGCCGCCGCCTCATCCCGCCGCTCCGGCGCGCCACCCGCGAGTGCATGGCACGCGGCACCAAAGCTGTAGCCGAAGCCGAAGACCGTGGGAATCGATATACCGGCGCGCATGCCAACATCAGCCAAGGCACGCTCGAAATGGCGCTGCTGTCCGACATCGAGATCGGGAACAATGAGGGTATTCCACAACCGCAGGGAGCGCTGGCGGGCCTGCTTGAGCACTGGCGGGCCTGCTTGAGCACTGCCGCATGATCGATAGTGGAGTGCGTCGGCACAAACGTTGCCAGGCGATCCCGCACCGGCGGGAGTAGGTCTTGGGTCTTGATGGTAGCCAAATTCATACCGCATCACCTTGAACCCTGAGTCGAGGGTATCCCGACAGTGGGTTTGTAGTTGTAATCTATATTAGGTTATCCATCCTTTTAAGATAAAGTTTAGCGGTATAATATATTACATATATATCAGTATGTTGTAATATATAACCCATGTAAGACATTATGTCTGGACTAGCTCTGCCACACCAGCTCTGCCCTCTCTCACGGCACGACTCAACGTGCTGTAGTGTGCCCCAAAGTATTTGGCGCTGACTTTCAACGTGTAGTACCCGGTGGTCAATGCCTGCGCCATCGCGATTTCCGATCCGGATAACGCACCGCGAAATCGTGCAATGGTATCTGACCGGGGTTTTGCGTTAGTCTTGCCACCACTGGCACGTAGAGCGATTGATATCGCGGAAGACAACCATGAACGAACACCTCAAACGCGCAGAAAGACTGGAGGGCTTTGTTAATCTCGACCCCGAGAATACCGGCCTCTTGCGCGACCTGGCCGAGTGTTACCACTTGGGTGGCGATCAGGAACGCGCCCTTTCCATTTTCGACCGCCTGATCACCTTGAGCGGCGAGACCCCGGCCCTGCTGAACGCCAAGAGCAGCGCGCTACTGGCCCTGGGGCGCTGGCCGGAGGCGGCGGAACTACTGAGCAAGGCCGTGGAGGCTGAAAGCGATGTTGGCGCATTGCGCTTTAACTTAGGCTATGCGCAGCTGGGTGCAGGCGCCACTGATGCAGCTGTGGACAACCTGCGCCGCGCCGCCGCACTCGAGAACAACAATCCGCGAATTTACTATTACTTGGCCCTGGCCTACGACGAATCCGGCGACGCGGACAACGCCGAACAGACCCTAGCCTCTCTTACAGAGATAGACCCGGACCACCACGACGCCCTGGCGCTTGCGGTACACATTAAAATGGCCCGCGGCCGCATCGACGACGCCAAGCGCACGCTCGCCCAGTTGATGACAAAACACCCGGCCTCCGCCGAGGGCTTTTGGCTCCAGGGCCAATTCGAGATGCTCAACTTCGACGCCGCCAAGGCACTCGTGCACCTACAACACGCCCAGGAACTTGCGCCAAACGACGCGGCCATCCTGATTTCCCTCGGTCAGGCGAATCTCATGCTGCAACGTGCCACCGCCGCCCAGCGCGCCCTCACCCGCGCCCTGCAGCTGGACCCCACGGAGCCCATGGCGCATATCGGACTCGGTTGGGCACACCTGTTCGAAAACAACCTGAACGATGCCGCCGGCAGCTTTACCGCCGCACTCCGCCTGGACAGCCAACTGGCCGACGCCCACGCCGGCCTGGCCTTGGTGCATCTCGCCCGACAAGAGATGCCGAAGGCCCAGGCAGCGCTGCGCCAGGCCAAGCTGATAGCCCCCGCCAACCTCACCGCACTCATCGTCGAGGGAGCGCTGGAGAACCAAAAAGGTAATCCTGAGTTGAGCAAAAAGATCGTTCAGGAAATCCTGCAGGCCAACCCCGCGGGCCAGCTCGGCTGGAACACACAGCAGATGCTGAAACAGGCCGAGCACTCACCCACGGGGCAGCGGGTGGTGAAAAAGTGGGCGCGTTATGTGCGGAAGAAGCAAGGTGGGTCCCGGCCGGGGGGCATTCATTAGTCAGCTGTCGTCGACAGTACGCGTGATCGCGGGTTAATCTATTGACAGACACGAGATCACCCGCTGTTAGCCCGACGGTTTCTGATACTTCTGTTTGGTTGGTATGCCATGTGTTGGCGAAAGACTTGACCCCAATTTTCTCATGAATTTTCTCATGTGACCCCAATTTTCTACCCCAATTTTCTGGTTACTCTTGTGTGTTGGTGAAAGAC
>JANNJF010000439.1:0-1840 GCA_031405715.1 Gammaproteobacteria bacterium
CGCGATGACGCGCGTGTGGAGGATGCGCTCGATCGCCTCGTGCTGATGGCGTGCAGGTGCAGGTGCTCGGCTCCGGCGGACCGGAGGTGCGGGACAAGCGCGCCTCGAGCAGCTATCTCATCTGGCTGGACGGCAAGGCGCGGGTGCTGGTAGATGCCGGCGGGGGCGCGGCCTTGCGTTTTGGCGAGAGCGGCGCGCGGGTCAGCGACCTCGACGTGGTACTGCTGAGCCACCTGCATGTCGACCACAGCGCCGACCTGCCGGTGCTGGTCAAATCATCCTGGTTCGAAGACCGCAGCGCGGCACTGCCGATTTATGGTCCGCCCGGCAACAAGATTATGCCCTCCACCGTGAGTTTCGTGCGCTCGCTGTTTGACCCGGTGCGCGGGGCCTACCGTTACCTGGGGGAATTCATCAGCCCCCTGGGCAAGAATACCTACAAGCTCCGACCTTACGATGTGAGCCTCAAAGCGGTATCGGACAATGCGCTATTCAGTAACGCGCGGTTGCGCGCCTACGCCGCACCGGTGAACCATGCCCAGGTCCCGGCGCTCGCCTGGCGCATCGAGGCCCAGGGCAAGCGCATCACCTTCAGCGGCGACATGAACGGCGAAGGCGGCGCCCTGGAGAAGCTGGCAAAGGATTCCGACCTGCTGATCGCGCACCATGCTATTCCGGAGGATGCCGGGGTCGTGGAACGCGGCCTGCACATGCCGCCCTCGATCATCGGGCGTATCGCGCGCGATGCCAAGGTGCGCAACCTGGTATTGTCCCATCGCATGCTACGGACCCTGGGCAAGGAAGGTGCCTCCCTGGACCTGATCCGCAAGCACTACGCTGGCCCGGTGACCTTTGCCAACGACCTCGAGTGTTACCGACCCTAGTTGAGGAGTGCGGGAGCTTGCTCCCGCACTCCATCAAAGACGCCGCGCCACTCCATCCTCGGCACCAGTGGTTTGTAGGGTGGGCATCGCCCACCAGCGGTGCCAATCACAGCCGCGTGTGGTGGGCAATGCCCACCCTATCGTGACTTTGACCAAAGCGGCGGCAAGCCGCCGCACTCCACACATCCCGGAGAAGATCACTTTGCACCGCGCACCCGAACGGCCTATAGTTTCGCCGATATAAAACTGCCACTACCCACCGGGGGACCGATGCTTTCAGGCTACAGACACACCCTTACCATGATCTTGCTCTCCCTCGCCGCGACGGCGGCCCTCCCGGGATGCGCCGTCAACTCCATCGGGCCGGCCAGTCGCATCACCATCGACTCCGAACCGCAGGGTGCGCAGGTGTTCGTCGCGGACAAGCAGATCGGCATAACACCGGTGGTGGTGGTGTTGGATGACGTCTTCCCCATGCACTGGACCGCACGCACCAAGAAGGATGAAGAGGGCTTCGCCTTCTACCGCCGCCTCGACACCCTGACCATCAAGCAGGAAGGCTGTGAAACCTATAGCGCCCAGGTGGACACCAACGACCTGGCACGCGATATCAAGATCGCTCTGAAATGCGACCCCAACTATAAACCGCCGGTCGCGGCCACGCCGCCGAGCGCCACGCCCGTGCCACCGGCGGAGGCCGACACCCTCGAGCAGCGTCTGCAGCGCCTGGAGACACTGAAACAAAAAGGCCTGATATCGGACGAAGAATATCGCACGCAACGCCAACGCGTGTTGGGCGAAATCTGATCGGCGTGCGCGGGCATCCTGCCTTACGCGAAAGCAGACACGCGTGGCATCGCTGTCGCGCACGGCACGAGTTTCCCCCGCATCGCCACTTGTCGGCGATCGACAGCCATTCGTTGCCTGCGCTGCTCGACACCCAGGCGGCCCATGAT
>JANNJF010000440.1:0-1863 GCA_031405715.1 Gammaproteobacteria bacterium
ATTGCAGCAGGAGCCGGAACAGTACGGCAGGTGCTTGCCCGTGGTGTCACGCTGACCGGCACACTGAACGAACACCACGCTCTTCACCTCTTTGCCGTCGGAGGGACGCTTGATGGCGCCACCCTTGGCGGCCACGGCGAGTTTCTCCAGGCCGAGATGATCCACCACGTCCTTGCTCTTGCCGTAACCGAGTTCCGGCAACTTGTTGGCGTCGTAGGGCGTGAAACCCGAGGCCTGGATGATGGCGCCGATGTTCTCTGTCTGCGTCGCACCGCTCTCCGCGCTGATGTCGGCGCTGAACTGGCCCGGCGCACCGCTGGTGCGGGAGACAGTGGAACTGAGATACACCTTGATCTTCTTGTCCGCCTCGATGGCCTTGATGAGGCCCGGCACCGGATTTACCTGCGGCTCGGCGTAGGGTTCGTGGGACGGCGTGCGCTTGAAGAACTGCGCAGTCATGCCACCCAAGGCCGCGGTCTTTTCCACCAGCAGCACTTCGTAACCGGCCTTGGCCGCCTCGATGGCCGAGGTCATGCCGCTGATGCCGCCACCCACCACGAGGATGCGCTTGTTGTGTCCCGTATGGGAGGTGGCCACCGCCGGCACCATCTTCTTGGCCTCGGCGCAGCCCATGCGGATGTAGTCCGCGGCCATCTCCTGCGTGCCTTCACGGTCCGCATCGGTATCCGGCTGGCTCCAGATCACCTGCTCGCGCAGGTTGGCGCGGGACACGGTGACTTTTTCGAAATTGAACGCCTCGGTCTTGGCGCGGCGCGAACAGGCACCGATGACCACGCGGTTCACTTCACCGGCGTCGATGTCCTTCTGGATCATGCCCACACCGTCGGCGTTGCACAGGAACTCATGCTCCCGCACCACACCGGCCTTACCTTCCTTCTTGGCGACCGTCATAAGCTGTGCTACGTCCAGGCGCTCGCCCAGACCACAACCCTTACAGATGTAGGCACCGACTTTGATTTCTACGGCAGCTGTTGCACTCATTATTTGGCCTCCGCTCTGGCGACGCGGTTAATCACTTGTATGGAACGCAGACTGGCGGCGGTGGCGCTTTGCACCGCGCGGTTCACGTCCAGGGCATTGGTGGCGCAACCGGCGCCGAAGATGGCGCCGTTGGCCGGGTCGGCCTCGATGAAGCCGCTGATGTCGGCATGCACGCCGCCGGGGATGTTGTGCGCATCCACGTTGGGCTCCATGCCGATGGCCAGCACCACGAGATCATGGGTGTTGTCGTAGCGGTGATAACCTTCTGTATCCACACCGTGCAGAATCACGTCGCTCGTGGCCTTGTCCTCGGTGATGTTGGCCACCTTGGACTTGATGAACTTGACGTTGGGATTGGCCAGGACCTTCTGGTAGAAATCCTCGAAGCGGTCGATGGCGCGGATGTCGATATAGTAGATACTCGACTTGCCGCTGTCGCCGTAGGACTCGTTCACATAGGTGGATTGTTTAAGCGACGCCATGCAGCAGATGCGCGAGCAATGCTTCAAGTGATTGCGATCGCGCGAACCGGCGCACTGGATGAAGGCGACATTCTTCGCCTCTTTGCCATCGGACGGCCGCAGCAGCTTGCCGCCGGTGGGGCCGAAGGGGTCCATGAGGCGCTCGAATTCCACGCTGGTGATGACGTTCTTGTAGCGATCATAGCCATACGGCTGAATCTTGGCGGCGTCATACGGCTTCCAGCCCGTGGCCCAGACGATGGCGCCGGCCTTGAAGTCGATGATCTCTTCCTTCATGTCCAGATCCACGGCGCCGTACTTGCACGCGGCCTTGGCCTTGTCCGCCTCGGGGGTGCCGATGATGCTGGGGTCGATGACATAGCGCTGCGGGTAGGCCATG
>JANNJF010000441.1:0-5566 GCA_031405715.1 Gammaproteobacteria bacterium
GTACCTGGCTACCAAACTCCCGGTCGGCGAAGAACGCGGCGGATCGGTCGCGCTCAATGAGGCTGAGGCCTTCGTGAAACACCGCCGCCTGGATGCCGGCCCGTTGGCGCAGGGCGCCTGTGATGTCCAGGGCGGTGTCGGCGCTGGCGGCGATCACCAGCACTTTTTCCGGGCGCAGTTGTTTCAGTTGGGTCATCAGCCAGTCTATACGTGGGTCGATCTGCGTCCAGTGGGGCAGTGGGTCGTCGCTGTTGGCCTGATACAACAACTCAGGGCATAGCAGCTGGCGATCCGGTGTGCCAGGCGCTGAGGAGTTGTCCGACCTTGCCCTCAGGCTGTCCGCATATTGTTGCGGCATGGGCAGGGCATAGCTGTGCAGGCGGCGCTCGGGGAAGCCCTTGATCGAGGCGCGCGTATTACGAAACAACACACGCCCGGTACCATGGCGATCCAGCAGGTGTTCAATCAGTTGCACACGCGCCGCACTTCTCTGCGCGTCACTCGCCTGCACGTTCTGCATGCTGTCTAGCAGTCCCTGGTTGTCCCTCTCGCTGAGGCAGGCGTGCAAAACTTCCTGCATACGTTGGTCGAGGGGCGATTCGTTCTGCAGGGCCTCCACCGTCGCGGCAATCGGCTCGTAGGATTTCTCCTCCGCGATAAACGCTTCCAGGTCGGGAAAACGATCGGGGTCGAGCAGGCGCAGACGCGCGAAATGGCTGGCCTTGCCCAATTGCTCCGGTGTGGCGGTGAGCAACAAGACGCCCTTGGTCTTCGCCGCCAGTTGTTCTATGCGCTGATAGGCCATGCTCGGTTGCAGCTCCGACCATAAAAGATGGTGCGCCTCGTCGACCACCAGAAAATCCCACTCGCAGTCCAGGGCCTGCTGAAAGCGTTGCTCGTGCTCCAGCAGAAACTCCAGGGTGCACAACACCAGCTGTGCCGAGAGGAAGGGGTTGTCCCCGTCGGTGCTGCTCTCCGCCGCCTGGCAGCGCTCTGCATCGAACACGCTGAACTGCAGGTTGAAGCGGCGCAGCATCTCCACCAGCCACTGGTGCAGCAGACTCTCCGGCACCACGATCAACACGCGCCGGGCGCGCTCGGTGAGCAGCTGGTGGTGCAGTATCAGTCCGGCCTCGATGGTCTTACCGAGCCCCACCTCATCGGCGAGCAACACCCTGGGGGCGTAGCGATTCGCCACTTCGTGGGCGATGTACAGTTGATGCGGTATCAGGCTGGTGCGCCCGCCGGTCAGGCCGCGCAGGTCGGAGTGGGCCAGGCGATGGGCGTGTTGCAGTGTCTGGTAGCGCAGCTCGAACCACTTGTCCGTATCGATCTGCCCGGTGAACAAACGGTCGGCGGGGCGATTGAGCTGGATCAGATTGTCCAGCTCACCTTCCTTAAGCTCGGCCTGCGCGCCGTCCGTGCGCGTCCCGGCATAGGTAATGAGCCCGTGGTGTTCGTGCGCGGCGGTGATGTGCAGGGTCCAGCCTTCGTGGCAGCGCACGTTGTCGCCGGCGGCGAAGACCACGCGGGTCAGGGGCGCCGTTTTACGTGCGTAGACGCGGGTCTCGCCGGTGGCCAGGAAAACAATGGTGACGGTGCGTGGGTCGCAGGCCAGCACCGTGCCTAGGCCCATGGGTAATTCGGCGTCGCTGATCCAGCGCTGGCCGGGGAGAAAGTCCTGCAAACTAAGTCCTTAGTGATCTGGAGCGGGGCGCCATTGTAGCAGTTAACCGCGGCGACGTGGTGCCTTTAGGGTGACGGGGGAATGGCGGAGTCCTGGACCGCCGGCGGTGGTGCGGTGAGTTTAGTCAGGTCGCGGATGATCTCATTGGAGTGGCGCGAGGTATTCACCTTGAGGTAGGTCTTGGCGATTTTCCCCTGGGGGTCGATGAGAAAGGTATAGCGTTTGGCAAATTTGATGACGCCTAAATCCCGCAGCGCGCCATAGCTGATGGCAACCGCACCATCCGTGTCCGCCAGCAGCGGGAACGGCAGGTGATATTTCGCGGCGAACCGGGCGTGTGACGTCGTGTCATCGACGCTCACGCCGATTATCTGTGCGCCCAGCTGCGTGAGTTTGAGCAGATCGTCGCGAAAGGTACAGGCCTCCTGGGTGCACCCCGGGGTGTCGTCCTTGGGATAAAAATACAGCACCACCCACCGGCCGGCGTACTGTTGCAAGGTGTGGGTTGCCCCGGCTTGATCCGGCAGGCTGAAGGCCGGCGCGGCCTGTCCCTTGACGGGGGTGTCTGAGGCCAGGCCGCTACGAATGGCGAACAGCATGGCCACGAGTGCGGTGATGCCTATCGCTATCAGTAATTTCATGGTGCGTTCCGCGGCGGCTGGTATTGACGAGTATAGAAGCAGGACAGCAATGTTCCAACTTTTGCGTGCGGAGGGCAACCGACGTCAGGTCGGCATGGTAGGTTGAATGCCCATGGCGCTGGACCTTCGCCGGGTGTGTCTTACATATCCCCGCTCGGACTGAGTTCGATATAGAAGGTGGCCTGCACGTCTTCCTGCCTCGAAGGCGGCAGTTGGCTGCGGCGCATCACTGCTTCGACGCGTGCCGCCTGGATCGCACCGGCATCGACGATGGCCGGGTAGAGGCGGAACTGTTTTTCCAGGGTAAATACCTGTTGCCGCGCGTGCCGTTCCAGGGAGCAACGCGTGGCGCGGTCGAGATGTGGCAAGAGCAACAGCCACGGCGCCTGCCAGGCATGGAAATCCTCGATCAGGCGCTGGTGTTCGGCGTCGTGCCCGCTGTCGGCGAGAAACAACGGCGGGAACAGCGTCTCATCCAGCACCCGTCCTTCCAGCCCTGCGGACTGGCCGATACCGCGCAACCCCTGACCGCTGCCATCGGGCTCCCTACGGAACCACTGGGCGGCGGGTTTTCTCCCCGCGCAGCGATTAACGTAGAGCGCCACGTAGTCAGCCGCCGACATGTCAGGCGGCACGCGCCCGCGCAGTGTTTCCATGGCAGGGCTGCTGAACTGTTCATGCGCCGCCATCCCGGCGCGCCAAGTGACAGGCATGGCGAGATCAATGTCGTTCTCGCTGCTCACGCTGTGCAGCAGCGCCAGCGGACGTGTGTCGGCATCGAGCAACCACAGCTCCACGTGGTCGGTGTAGGTAAAGGGTACCTGTAGATGAGTCTGCAGGAGGTGTTCGTAGAGCAGGGCCCCCGTGACCTCCATGCGGCGGAAGTCTTCGGATGGCGTAAGCCGCCCGCGGCGCAGCCCCTCCGCGGCGGACCAGCTGCCGTAACGCATGTCGCCGACCTGCACCTCGTGCACACCATCCTGCTCCGGCAGCAGGATGGTGTTGGCGACATAGATGTCCCAGTGCACCCCGTCCGTGGTGATCGCCTCGGCGGAGTGATAGCGCATGGTATGCACGCTCCCGCGAAACGGGTTGAGGAGGCGCTGGGCATAACATTCGAAGCTCATATTTTTTATTCTAGCAGGCGGGGAAAAAATCACCTGGGCGTTCTGGCCCCGTCTTTCAGTGGAGTGCGGCGGCTTGCCGCCGCTTTAAATATGGCTCTTAGGTAGGGCACTACACATTAGCGCGGGAGCTTGCTCCCGCATACATCACACCGCACAGAGCATGAGGTTTTCCCGCTTTTCGACACGTCGTGCTATCGCCTGGGCGTGCGGCGGCAAGCCGCCTGTATGAAAGCGGGGGCGAGCCCCCGCACTCCACGTATTTAAAGATTCTTTAACAGCAATTGGACACCGATATACACGCCGACTCAAAAGTCGCGCCCTTGGTCACGGACGCCGGCCGGCGTGTGCCGCGGGGTGCGCACCAGGCCTGCGGTTCCTTCAGCAGCGCCGGTGTGATGCCGATGAAGTTGTCTTTGTGTGTCCCCTGGGTCAGTGCCTGGTGGGTCCTGGCGCACACGGCGATACGTTCACCCCGGGGGAAGATGTGTCCTTCTTCGTCACGCACTTCGGCGAACGGTCCACGATAGATCACGGCGTGACCGACATCCAAACATTCCCGGCCTTCGGGTTTGATGGCGGTCACGGTCACCGAGCGGAACTCGATGCCTTCCACCACTTGCCAGGCCCGGGCGTCCCACTTGTCCAAACGGATCGCCTGAAAGCCGGCGTCGACGAAGGCGCGCAGAAATTCGCCTTCCTCGAAGGCGCCGGAGATGCAGCCGCTCCACAGGGTGGGGTCGTCTTTCAAGTGTTGCGGTATCGATTCGTCGGCGACGATGTCGGAGATGGCGATGCGCCCACCGGGCTTGAGCACGCGGAAGATCTCGCGTACCAGAGCCGGCTTGGCGCTGTCGTCCACCAGGTTGAGCACGCAATTGGAGATCACCAGATCCACCGAGGCATCGGCGATGAGTGGCCGGGTGGCGCGCTGTTGTGTCTGCCAGGCCTGCAGTGCCGCCAGCTCCACGGCGGAGGTGACGGGGTGACGGCGCAGGTAATCATCCAGCGCGTCCTGGTTGAGCGCGAGATCGTGGATCTGACCCTTCACAAAACGCACCCGGTCGCCGCCGAGTTTGTGCGCCATGTCGGTTTGATATTTGCGCGCCAGGGTCAGCATGTCGTCGTTCATGTCGACGCCGGTGACGCGACCGAGCGCGCCGACCAATTGCGCCGCCATGTAGCAGATCTTGCCGGAGCCGGAACCCAGATCGAGCACCGCATCTCCCGGGCGCACGTAACGCGACGGGTCGCCGCAGCCGTAATCCTTGTCGATGATCTCCTGCGGCAACAGCTTGAGCAGCGAGCTGTCGTATTCCACCGGGCAGCACAGCGCCTCCTCGCGCGTCTTGGCGGCGTCGGAGTAGCGGTCCAGTACACTGGTCTGGGTATTCATGGGGAAGTTCTCCTGTGGGTACGAAACGATCGAATCGTTGAAAGTGCTGCACGCGCCGCGGGCGCGTGTTTGAATAACTTTATTGTCCTGCGCATGCCCGCCTAAACCAGCCCGGTCAATTTGGTCGCCACGGCGGCGATGCCTGCTGCGACGGGCAGGGTGACCACCCAGGCGAACAATATCCAGCGCAGTGCATCCCGTTGCGTGGGCGGCGAACGCTGTGACCAGCGGATGCCGAACAGGGCGCCGGTGCTGACGTGGGTGGTGGAGACGGGCAGCCCGAGGGGTGTGGCGGCCAACACCAGTAAAGAAGTACCGAGGTTGGCGGTCAGTCCCTGGGCGTTGTCCATGCGTGTGACACGATGGGCCAATACTTTTGCTACGCGCAATCCGCCCCAGATACTGCCGATGGCCATGGACAGGGTCACCAGCAGGAAGGCGGGCACCAGGTTGTCGGCACCGGTTGCCGCACCCCCCGCGGCCACGGCCACGATGAGAAACGCCGCGATCTTGGGTACGTCGTTGAGGCCGCGGGCAAAACTGGTGGCCGCACCGCTCAGCCAATGCAGCCCGGTCCACACGCGCGCCGCCCACTTCTCTTTAGCGGTCTGTTGCGGCGCGCAGACAAACGGATTCGCCTGCCAGTCCGTGTGTTCGCAACAGCCCGGCCGCCAGGCGGGCACCCATTGTCCAACCCAGCGCGCGGCTGGCCAGTGCC
>JANNJF010000442.1:0-6923 GCA_031405715.1 Gammaproteobacteria bacterium
AGAAACACGGACTTTCATACCGGACTGGTGGAACAGTTCATCCAGTGCTTGGGTATCTATCCCATCGGCAGTATCGTGGAGATGAGCAGTGGCGGCGTAGGGGTAGTGGTCTCCATCAACCGTGCGCGCCGCTTGAAACCCATGGTGGCGCTGGTGTTGAACGCGGACAAACAGCCCCTTACGCCGTCCACCGTGGTGGACCTGATCTCACCACCGCTCGACAGCGCCGGGCGTCCCCTGGAAATAAAAAAAATTCTGCCGGCCGGCACTTACGACATCAATCCAGCCACCTATCTGCCACTTGCGCGTTAGTATTGGTCAGCATAAGAAATACGTGCAGGGATCGGATGTTGCTTGAGCGTGTATCCCGGGGAACGGCTGTACCTCAGAGGTTCTATTCGTTGTCGACGGCGCGTGCCAGCGTATGTGTACGCCTCGCGGGCGCACACATACGGTTAACTGCTAACCACTCAAGGCACTGCGCCGTCGGTAAAGGTCGACATGAAAGTGACGATGGCCTCCTCCTCCGCATCCGTCAGGCCGAGGTTGCCCATGAAGCTGCTGTCCATGGTTTGCGGGAACTCGGGCCCGGCCCAGCAGGAGACACCGAAGCCCGGGTCGAGGCTGCCCAGGACCGGATTGCACTTCGGCAGGGCATCACGCGTACTGTAGAAATGCACCACCTGCTTCAGGGTCTTCAGCACACCGTTATGCATGTAGGGTGCGGTGAGCGCGATGTTGCGCAGGTGCGAGGTCTTGAACTTTCCATCCTGCCGCGGATCGTTGAGGAAACCACCGAGGCCCCGGTCAAGGGAGATAGGATTGAGCAACGAAAACGGAAATTCACGGTTGGTCGGCAGTCCGATGTTAGCGTAAGTGAAATCCGAGAACACCACCGGCCTGCCGTTATCGACGTGGCAATGGGTGCACTTGCCCTTGCCGGCGAATAGCCGGCGGCCCTGGTCTTCCTGCAGCGTCAGCGCGTAACGCCCCGCAAGAAAGGCATCGAACTTCGAGGTAAACTGATTGAGTTCGCTCGTACCCTCGAACGCCGCGATGGCGCCGGCCATGCAGTGATAGGCCGCGGCGGTGTTGGCGGGATCAAAGGCATTGGCGCCGCACACCTGGATGAACAGGCCGGCATAGGTGGAGACCTGGATCTTGCCGATCACCTGTGCGGGTGAGCTGTTGTTCATTTCCACCGGATTCAGAAACGGACCCTTGGCCTGTTCCGTGAGATTGGCCGCACGACCATCCCAGAACTGACCGCCCTTGATGCCGCCCTTCAAGGTAAACGGCGGGGTAAACGTCGCATACGCCGCACTCGGTGAGTTGCGATTGCCGAAGCGGCCGAGTATTACGCCTTCCGATACCGGCAGGTTCTGATTGGGCTCGGCGAAGCCGGCGCCGGCAGCATGACAACTGGCGCAGGCCTGACCGGCCGGCTCCGACAGCTGGGTGTCGAAAAAGACGTTCTTGCCCAATTGCTCTTGCGGTGTAAGGGGTGCCGCTTGTATTGGCTCAACCATAACCAGCATAACAGCGGCCAGGACGGTATAAACAACGGTTGGGTAGAGATGTATTTTAGTGTTGAGCATGGCGATGTATCCCTCCATAGAAATAGTTTTATCCGTTTAATTGATACTACAGTATGTCGATCATACAGGTTCAGACTGCCGCCCGCGACAGGGGCTCATCAATCATTAACGAATGCCGCGGTGGGTGTCAATCACTATGTAACGTGATTGACGGCGAGAAGAGTAAAACAGTAAGGTTTGATTGTACCCGACCAAAAGAGTCAGGCACGAATGGTTTTCCTTTTGCGCGGCAGCGACGAAGTAATCGCGTCGCACCGCAGTTACACGTAAGATGAAAAATGGAAGTGGGAACTAAAAAAGAGGGGAAAGTGATAGAGATGAGACATCTCATCTCAATATCCGCCCTCGGGATCACCTTGAACCCGAGATCTCATTTTCTGCCACCTGCCAGATTAATTCCGGCAGGTGGTTAGACCGGCGATCCATCCGTCAATCAATGTGGTGCCTTGACTGTCCAGCACACTACTCGCAACCGGCGGCATGCGCGCGTTGTCGAGGCGATGCATACGCAGCGACACAATAGACTTGGCGGGATTCCCTGGGAACAACAGGCGCGCGTCTACAACGCCCAGATCACCTTGTGTCGGCTGGGTATTACAGACGTTGGTGTTTGCGCCAGCTGTGGTGTATCGAAAGTCCATTGGCCCCTGTCCAGTACCGCCGGGGCGATGACAGGGCGTGATACGCACGCAGGAGGGGATGTTCAGACCACAATTAGTCCTCAACGAATGATGTGCCGGGGAATTCCGGCTAAGGAGAGACGGGAACGACGCAGAATGCGGGGTAGCCTTTTCCGGGAAGGTCGCTGGAATTCGAGTGCGTTAGAGAGTGGCTAGGCATGGGTGCCTGGCAGCACACGCCCTGGCGCCAGGGAAATAGTCATGGGGGGCGGTCCCTGAGGTTCACTTCAAAATTTAATCCCTCAATCCCCCATGAATCCCGTATAGTCTCATTGTTCTCCGGCCAATTTACTGCCCAAACCGAGTGCACCACCTGCGGGTGTTCTGGTCCGGCAAGAATGGCTACCGTCATTTAATGGTGAATAAAGGAGGTTTGACGTGGAATACAGTGGTAACTCATCAATGACATGGGGGGTATTTGAGCAGCGCGAACAACACCGGCTCTCGCTTTTTTCACAGACGTGGTCGCAGAATGTCCCCCGGGTCTTTGAAGATGTCGCCCGGTATTATCGGCCGGGCAATATCGTCGCGAGTCTGGGTTTGTGGGAATTGTGGGTCTGGCAGTTCGTACGGACGGTTACGCTGCACCCGCAATACAAGGTTCTTGATGTATGCGCCGGAACCAATTCCGTAGGCATCCGGCTCTTGAAGAAACAACGCGACATTTCCGTCACGGCGATCGACCGCAGCAAGGAAATGCAGGAGCAAGGAACCCGTGATGCGGAAAAGGCCGGCCTGCATATTCATAGCGTGATTCACGACGTGCATGAACTACCATTTTCGGACAATTCGTTCGATGTGATCACGCTTCAGGCGGCATCACGCCACCTTCAATTGGATAAAGTGTTGCCGGAGATTCATCGCGTCCTCAAGCCAGGCGGGTGGTTTTATCATTGCGATATGCTCAAGCCCACTAACCGCGCCGTCGAGTGGGTGTATCTGCGCTATTTGCGTATCTCGCTGTTCCTGACAGCGCTGATCTTCGGATCATCCGAGGCCTCGCGTAATTGCGGAGGCTATTTTGTGGATGCCATCCACCATTTTTATACGCCGGAAGAATTATCCGCCATCCTGCATCTCATCGGATTCACGCAGGTAACGGGCAAAAAAAGCATCTGGGGCGGGATGGTTGGATTTCACAGCGCGCAGAAACCTCTATAACGCAGGCGTTGAGGGTCACAGGCCTTGAGAGGCTTGCAGTAACACATGTTGCGGTGCAAGACCTTCGACACAAGCATCTCAGTGCAGCACGACACCACAGCATTTCTTGTACTTCTTGCCGCTGCCGCATGGACAGGGATCGTTGCGTCCAATCTTTTCGCTACGTACTGGCTGCTGCGGTTCGATTCGTGGTTCAGCTAGCTCCACTTCGTAGAGGGCCCTCCCCATATGGGCGATACTCTGCAGGGCATCCGGAATTTCCTCTAAAATCTCGCCCGCCAGTTCCTCCAGTGTCGTTTCTCGGCTCAGGCCTTGGCCGTTGATCTCATCCCGAAACGCCTCCGCCAAGGTACGGCTGGCGAAGAAGCTCAACACCAGCAGGACGATATCCAGTTCCGCGTCAAACTCCTCCGGGGCGTACTCGTCCCACACGTCTTCGAGCCAGTCATACCCGTCACCGAAGCCGCGCGCCCACTCACTCAGTGGCGCACCGGGTTCAAAATTGCCCATTGGCGACGCACACACTGTACAACCTGGCGGCAGCGCAGGCTCCCCTTCCAGCACGCCATGGTTGATGTGGTTGTAGAGTCCCATGATCGCCGGAAGAATCTCCTGGGCCTCGTCGAGGGTCGCGAATCCTGCTTCGTTCTCGCTGAACACCAACGGCAGCCACTCCGATGGCTGCACCAACGCCGGCGCACAGGCCACCGCAAATAAAAAGCCGGCGAGCTCGCAGTAGCTCATCGTGCCTTCCGGACGTCCCGGCGCGCTTAAAAACTGCGCGAGCCGGGACGCCTGGGCATCAGTGATTTCCGTAGGTTTTCTCATTCATTTTGGTCTCAACGTGCCTCGGCGGTTCGTCACGCAGTCGAAAAGCCAACGCACTGGCAAATCGGTCAGAAGTGCGCCTAAGTGAGCAGAGGTAACTTCCTGCGACCCGGACGGGAGATAGTGCCCCAGGGACTCTGGATCCATCTTTGAACAGAACTCGGCGCGCGACCTGATTGTCTGCCGCTCTTCGCCGAAGAGATTCACACACAGCGAAAGAAACTCCTCGTTTTCTGCAATGTTTCCCATGGTGAGTCCAGCCGCTGCGCTAACAGCCTCAGCTGCCCACTCCCTTTGCGCTTTTGCCTGGCGCTTCCTTTGCTTGCCGATTGCGGAAGCACCCCATAGGGTCAGATAATACTTATCGCATTGTTTTCATTGATCTATATAACCGCTACCTTACAAAACGACTGTCACATCTTTGTAACCGCGAATATCGGCAATCCCCAATCTTAAAGATATTTCCATACTCCGGGAATAAAGTCACCCCCACACCTGTTTACTCCTTTGACTAGGTTTTTCTGCGCCCAGTCTGAACGCTGAACCTGTACACGCGCCAAACACCAAGGTGCGCAACTAAAATAACATTACCAAGGAGACACCATGAAAACCCGCCATTACGCGTTAGGGATAGCAACGCTAGCTACAGTGTTAGCGGTCACGGGCGTGCCGGCATTGGCCGCCACGACTTATAAAGCGACTTTCCTAGAAGGTATTCCCGATAGTGTATACAGCAACGCTGTAGACATCGGTACCAGCGGGGTGGCCGTAGGACGGGTCTCCACACCGGGAGGGGATTTCGACATTGATCACGCCGTGTTGTGGGATGCAACCGGTCAGATAATGGACCTTGCCCCCGCAGGCAGCAATTTTTTGTCAGGCGCGGCCCGGCGTATCAATAGTACCGACCAAGTGCTCCTTTCCCTCGACGGCTCAACGTATCTACGCAGCAATGGATCGCTGACGAACCTTACCGCCTTAGGCCTGACCGGAACGGCAACGGGTTTGAACGACACCGGGGTGATTGCCGGGTACAGGACTAACCGCGCGTTCATTTGGAACAACGGCGTGTCGACGGATCTGGCACTGCTGCAAAACTTTGCCGGTGCCGTGGCGGCGTATGATATCAATAACGCCAACCAGGTCGCCGGCTATGCGGAGCTGCCCGGCATCTATGCAGGCATCACCCGTGCCGTAGTATGGAGTAACGGGGGCATCCAGGATCTGGGCACCTTGCCGGACGATACCCATAGCAGCGCCTCCAGCATCAACGACGCGGGTCAAGTGATCGGCGCATCGTCCTACAGCTATACCACTACCGGCCTGTTGCGTAATCCGTCGACGCGAGGTTTCTTGTGGAGCAATGGGGTAATGACCGATATCGGTAACCTCGATCCGAATAGCACTTATACCTATGCCACCCACATCAATAACCTGGGGCAGATCGTCGGCAACACGGCCCTGACTGCTAAAGGATCGGACCCGGCCAGGACAGCCGCGTTTGTATGGAATAACGGCGTCATGACCAACCTAAATCCGGCATTGGGACGAGATAGGTGTTACGCCAGCGCCATCAACGACCTCGGCCAGATTGTGGGAAGCTGCGACGGCCAGGCCTTCAAGCTCACACCGGTCGCAGCCGGCGTGGATGTGGGCGTAAGAATGGTCCCGGCGAGTGGCACGGCGGCGCAGGGCTTAGCGTTCACCTATACGCTGACGGTGACCAATTCCGGTTCGTTGCCCGCCAGTGGCGTGAGTGTCAACTATGTCTTGCCGGCCGGGGTGGGTTTTGTTTCCGCCGTTGCCAGCCAAGGAACGTGCAGCGGTACAAGCACCATCGTTTGTTCCCTGGGCGCCATGGCCAGTGACGCCAGCGTCGCCATTCAGCTTACCGTCCGGCCCACTGTTATCGGCACGCTGGTGAATAGCGTCAGCGTGGCCGCCAACGAGGCGGACGCCAATAGCGTGAACAACACGGCGAACACCAGTGTTGTGGTGAAGGCGGCGCAGGATACCGTCGACCTGGGGGTGAGCGTGACGGCGAACCCGAATCCAGCGGCGGCCCTGGCCAATCTGACCTATGTCATCAGCGTCACCAACAGCGGCGTCGGAACGGCCACTAACGCGTCGATCGCGGATACGCTACCCGTCAACGTGAACTTCATCTCGGTCAGCGGCTCCCAGGGCTACTGCAGCGGCATCACCTATGTGACCTGCAATTTTGGTAGCCTCGCCAGCGGGGCAAGTGCGACAGCGACCATTGTGGTTCAACCAAAGGCGACGGGCGTCTATATCAACAATGTGGTCGTGTACAGCGGCATCTCGGATGTAAATGCTGCGAACAACGCCGTGACCACCAGTGTGGTTGCCAACACAGCAACCACCTCCGCCGCCGCAGACCTGGCCCTGAGCATGACCGATCGCCCGGACCCGGCGCGCAAAGGTTCGGATCTTACCTACACCATCAGCGTGCGCAACAAAGGCCCGGCAACGGCAACGGCCCTGCTGGTCAGCGATATCCTCTCACCGTTCGTGAGTTACGTATCATCGTCCGCCTCGCAGGGGAGCTGCAGCGCGACACCCACAAGCGTGCCCGTCCCGGGGACAAGCTTCAGCCGCAACACCACCGCGAGCTCGGCCGACTTCGGCAAGCTCG
>JANNJF010000443.1:0-7019 GCA_031405715.1 Gammaproteobacteria bacterium
AGCGTACAGGACATCGTCGAACAGGTCGGCACCTCCCAGAGCAACATTTCGCAGCACCTGTCCATCCTGCGCGACAAGGGCATACTGATGTCCCGCAAGGATGCCAATAAAGTCTATTACCGCATTGCCGAACCCAGCATCCTGCATCTCATCAGCGCCATGCGTTCGGCGTTTTGCAGCAATTTCAACTCCTGAATCCATGCCCCGGGGTTGCCTGGCGGGTGAGTCATAGCGGAACCGGCCGGTTCCGCGTATTTCTGATCTCTCTTCAATCTCTTCAATATTATTGAGCACGCATGCAGTTCGTCATTCAAAACTGGTATCTGTTTCTCGCCCTGGTGGTCATCGCTTACCTGTTGCTGGTCGGGCCCATCACGCGCTCCCTGCTGGGTATCAAAACCCTGCCGGTCAGCCAGGCGGTGCAGCTCATGAACCACGCGTCCGCCGTGGTGGTGGACGTGCGCGAACCGGACGAGTTTCGCACCGGGCATATCCCCAACGCCATCAACATCCCCCTCGGCAGCCTGAAGGATCGCCTCAAGGACATCGAGAAATACAAGACCACGCCGGTATTGCTGAGCTGCCGCACCAGTCAGCGCGCGGCGCGCGCGGCCACGATCTTGAGCAAACAGGGCTTTATCGCGACGCACATACTGGACGGCGGCATTACCGCCTGGCTGGGTGCGAACCTCCCCATCAAGAAGTGAGCACGATGTCCCAGTCCGCACCTAAGATAGTGATGTACAGCACCCATGTGTGTCCGTACTGCAACATGGCGGAACGCCTGCTGACGAAGAAAAACGTCCAGATCGACAAGATCTACGTGGACGACGCCCCGGACCAGCGGGAGGAGATGATGCGTATTACCCAAAGAAGAACCGTTCCTCAGATTTTCATCGGCGACCGGCATGTGGGCGGGTATACTGACCTCGCCGCCCTCGACCAGAGCGGCGAGCTGGACACGCTGCTCGGCCTGTAAAGCGTGACATGCCCTGCCCGCAGGGCGGGAGTGCTCGGCGTAACGCGGTGTATTTTGCAGATGCAGGCTCGGGCTCACCGCCACACACACCCTTCAACGTTATCCATAATATTATATTTTAAGGTCTAGGTGATCATCATGGCAGAGCCACAACAAGAACAGGCACCGGCGCTCAACATCGAGAAGGTGTATATAAAGGACATGTCCTACGAAGCCCCCAACACCCCGCAGGTGTTCATGGAACAGCGGGTGCCGGAAGTGGGCGTACAAATGAATATCGCCCACACTGCCCTCGATGAAAAGGCGGGGCTGTACGAGGTGGTCCTGTCCGTGACGGTGACGGCGAAGTTCGAGGCTAAGAATGTGTTTCTGGTGGAGGTGCAGCAGGCCGGCCTGTTCCGCGTGATCGGGATTCCGGCCAACGACCTCCCCATGGTGCTGGAGATCGGCTGCCCCAACATCCTCCTGCCGTTTGCGCGGGAAGCGATCAACGACCTGGTGGGCAAGGGCGGGTTCCCGCAGCTGCTGATCAACCCGGTGAATTTCGATGGCTTGTACCAGCAGAAGCAGGCCGCGGCGGCACCGACCACCCATTGACCGTCCGCGTGTACGCACGCGGGCCCCGGCGGAACTCCTTTCGTTGGGTTTACCCTAAAGGGCACGCGAGCCCGAAGGACGTAACCCAACAAAACCCAGCCAAGGCGGCTCCATGGATGGAGGAGGTAGAGCAACGCTGGGAGTGGTTGCCGAGGATGAGGGGCGCTCAGGACAAGAATGTATAGCTACCCATGCCGGCAGGTTGCGGTAAAATCAGTCCATGCCTACCGATCCTAAATCCACCATCGCCGTACTCGGGGCCGGTTCCTGGGGCACGGCGCTGGCCGTGTTGTTGGCGCGTAACGGCCATGCCGTCACGTTGTGGGGACATGACGCGGCGCACATGGCGCGTGTCGCCCACGACCGCTGCAATAACGCTTTTCTGCCTGGCATCGCCTTTCCCGATAATCTCACTGTCAGCGACGACCTCACGTCCCTGGCGCGCGCAGCCCAGCGTTTCCTATTGGTAGTGCCGAGCCACGCCTTTCGTGCCGTACTGACGGCAGTGCAGCCGCACTTGTCCGGCGACGCGGTGGTGGCTTGGGCCACCAAGGGTCTGGATCCGGGCAGCGGCAAGCTGCTCAGTCAGGTGGGTGATGAGATCCTCGGCAGCAGCGTGGCCTCGGGCATCGTGTCCGGCCCGACCTTCGCCCAGGAAGTCGCGAAGGGCCTGCCGACGGCGGTGACCGTGGCCGCCGCCGATGCGGCGGTGGCCGAGGACATCGCCCAGTGGTTGCGCAACGACCGGGTGCGGGTCTACACCAGTCAGGATCGGGTCGGGGTGGAACTGGGCGGCGCGGTGAAGAACATCATGGCCATCGCCACCGGCATCAGCGACGGCCTCGGCTTCGGCGCCAATGCGCGCGCGGCGCTGATTACCCGTGGCCTGGCGGAAATGCGACGCCTGGGCGCGGCCATGGGTGCGCGACCGGAAACCTTCATGGGCCTCGCGGGTCTCGGCGATCTGATCTTAACCTGTACCGACGATCAGTCGCGCAACCGGCGGGTCGGCCTGGCCCTGGGAAAGGGCCGCCCGCTGAAATTGGCCCTGGCGGACCTCGGACAGGTGGCCGAAGGCGTGATGACGGCGCGCGAGGTGCACGCCTTGGCGCAGCGGCTCAAGGTCGATATGCCCATTACGGAACAGGTGTACCGGGTGCTATGGGAGTCCCTCGCCCCGCAGGCGGCGGTGGAGGCCTTGTTGCGGCGGGAGCCGCGGCAGGAATAGCGCATACACGTGGAGTGCGGCGGCTCGCCGCCGCTTTAATAAAGGGAGCTTGCTCCCGCCTGCCAGCAGTAATGGAGGCGCCAACATGGATTCGGCGCTATCGCGCCTCATGTGCCCTCCGGGCATAATCCAACCTATAACCTACTGCTCGGCGTCTCGACAGCCCCAACAAACCCCAACTGCCGCCATGCCTCATACACCGCGATGGCCACCGTATTCGACAGGTTGAGGCTACGATTGTCCGGTCGCATGGGCAGGGTCAGGCGCTGCGCCTCCGGCACGCTCTCCAGGATATCCCTGGGCAGCCCGCGGGTTTCCGGCCCAAACAGCAGGGCATCGTCTTCCCGGTAGGCCATCTCCGTATAACGCCGGGACGCGCGGGTGGAAAACGCCAGCAACCGCCCCGGTGCGATCCTGTCCAGGAACTCACCCAGGTCGGCGTAGGTACGCACATCCGCCCATTCATGGTAATCCAGCCCGGCACGCCGCAGCTGCCGGTCCTCCAGGGTAAAACCCAAAGGCTGTATCAGGTGTAAGCGTGCGCCACTGTTGGCGCACAGGCGGATGACATTGCCGGTATTGGGCGGGATCTCCGGCTGGAATAACACTACGTGTAGCACGGGCTAGGCTCGCTCGGGGCAAAACGTGGCAGCGGGTCTTCTGGCCCGCCTTTTGCAATTAAAACGTAGCATTTTCCTATTCATTATCTAAAGTTAGCTACAAGACCGGAGAGTTTAATCGAACATGTTGCCCGTCGCGAGGAGCGCGTCATGTCAGTGACGAACGTCAAACCGAAAAAAATCCGCATCGGCGATCTGCTCATCGAGCATCAGGTGATTTCCGCGGAGCAGCTGACCGCCGCCCTGGCGGACCAGAAAAAGACCGGCCGCAAGCTGGGCCGGGTGTTGATCGAGAGCGGCTATGTCACCGAAGACCAGATGCTGGATTTTCTCGCCCGCCAGTTGAGCATTCCTTATATAGATCTCAAGCGCTACAACCTGAAGGCGGAGGTAGTGCAGCTGATTCCCGAGGTGCAGGCGCGCCGCTTCCGCGCCCTGGCCCTGGAGGATACACGCGACGGCATGCTCATCGGCATGGCCGATCCGACCGATATCTTTGCCTACGATGAACTGGCGCGGGTGGTGCGCAAGCCGCTGCGCCTGGCGGTGGTGCGCGAGTCCGATCTGCTCAAGACCGTCGACATGATGTACCGGCGCACCGCCGAGATCAGCGGCCTGGCCCAGGAGCTGGGTCAGGAGATGCAGGCCTACGACGTGGACATCGGCCAGCTGGCCGCCACCGAGGGGTTGACCGACGCACCGGTGGTGAAGCTGTTGCAAACGGTGTTCGAAGACGCGGTGCAGGTGAACGCCTCGGACATCCATATCGAGCCGGACGAAAAAGAACTGCGCATCCGTTTCCGCCTGGACGGCGTGTTGCGCGTCCAGACCACCGGCGAGCGGCGTATCGCCAGCGCCCTGTTGTCTCGCCTGAAACTCATGGCGGGTCTGGATATTTCCGAGAAGCGCCTGCCCCAGGACGGCCGTTTTAACATACGCGTGCGCGACAAGAGCGTCGACGTGCGTCTGTCCACCCTGCCGGTGCAGCACGGCGAGTCGGCGGTGATGCGTCTGTTGAATCAATCCAGCGGCATGTTATCCCTGGAGCACGTGGGCATGCCGGCGGACATGCTGGCGCGCTTCCGCGCCCAGATCCACAGCCCCCACGGCATGGTGCTGGTGACCGGACCCACCGGCAGCGGCAAGACCACCACGCTGTACGGCGCCCTGCAGGAACTGAATAAGCCGGCCTCCAAGATCATCACCGTGGAAGACCCGGTGGAATACCGTTTGCCGGGCATCAACCAGGTGCAGGTCAACGCCAAGATCGATCTGACTTTTTCCCGCGTGCTGCGCTCGGTATTGCGCCAGGACCCGGACATCATCCTGGTGGGTGAAATGCGCGACCAGGAAACCGCCGAGATCGGCCTGCGCGCCGCCATGACCGGTCACTTGGTGCTGTCGACCCTGCATACCAACGACGCCGTCTCCACTGCCTCGCGCCTGATCGACATGGGCGCGCCGCCGTTTCTGATCGCCGCCAGTCTGCGCGGTATCCTCGCCCAACGTCTGGTGCGCAAGATCTGCGATAGCTGCGCCGAGCCCCATGAGATCGAACCGGCCATGCGTGAAGTGGTGGTGGAGGAGTTGGGCGAGCCCGGTCACAGCGTGCAGTTCCAGCGCGGTCGCGGTTGCACTTACTGCAACAGCTCCGGCTACCGGGGGCGGGTCGGTGTCTACGAATTGCTCGACATGGATGAAGCCTGTCTGCGCGCCCTGCACCACGGCGATTCCATCGCCTTTGGCGAGGCCGCGCGTGCCCAGCCGGGCTACCGCAGCCTGCGCCAGAGCGCCATCGAACTGGCGTCACGCGGATTGACCACCATGGATCAGGTGATGCGCGCCACCTTCGGCATGGAGTTTTAAGCCTTGCCGGTTTTCAAATACACCGGACGCGATCGTCAGCGCGACGCCGTGGTCGGGCATCTGGAGGCCGCAACGGTGTACGCTGCCGCCAACCAGCTGACCACTCAGGGCATCACGCCCATCGATATCCAGCAGGCCGACAATGTGCCGACCCAGGCGACGCTGCAGTCCACCAAGAATCCCAGTGCCGACGTCAATGCAACGCTGAAACAATTGTGGGCGCGCCTCAACACCGGTCAGGTGGAGTTGCTCGATCTGATTTTTTTCTCGCGCCAGATGTATACCCTGCTCAAGGCCGGCGTGCCGATCCTCAAGGCGTTGCAGGGTCTGCGGGAAACCACCAGCAACCGTGCCCTGGGCGAGATCATCGAGCATCTCAGCGGCTCTCTCGACTCCGGTCTGGACCTCACCAGCGCCTTCCGCCGCCACCCCAAGGTATTTTCCACGCTGTTCGTCAGCATGGTGCAGGTGGGTGAGTCCACCGGCAATCTGCCCGAGGCGTTTTTGCAGCTGGCGCTCTATCTGGAGCGGGAGAAGGACACCCGCGACCGCATCAAGCAGGCGGTGCGCTATCCGATTTTTGTGCTCATCGCCATCTCCGTCGCCCTGGCCATCATCAATCTGTTCGTGATCCCGGCCTTCGCCACGGTGTTCGCGAGCTTCAAGGCGGAGTTGCCCTGGGCCACCAAGATACTTATCGCGACCTCTAACTTCACGCTCGCCTATTGGCATGTGAGTCTGGTGGGTCTGGCAGCGCTGTTGTTGGCGGCGCGTTCCTACGTCAATACGCCGAAGGGACGCTACGTGTGGCATCGCAACAAGCTGCGCCTGCCCCTGGTGGGCCAGCTGATTTACCAGGCCTCGCTGTCGCGTTTCTCCCGCTCCCTCGCGGTGACCCTCAAGGCCGGCGTACCCCTGGTGGAGGGTATGGGTGTGGTGAGTCGCGCCGTGGACAACGATTACATTGCCGAACGCATCATCGAGATGCGCGCAGGCGTGGAGCGCGGCGAATCCATGACGCGCACCGCCCATGCCACCGGGCTGTTTCCCCCCATGGTCCTGCAGATGATCGCCGTGGGCGAGGAGACCGGCACCGTGGACGAACTGTTGACGGAAGTGGCGGAGTTTTACGACGGCGAGGTGGATTACAACCTGAAGAACCTGAGCTCCGCCATCGAGCCGATCCTGATTGCGTTTATAGGCGTCGTGGTGCTGATTTTGGCCCTGGGGGTGTTCCTGCCCATGTGGGATCTGGCCAAGGTGGCGCAGGGCGGGTGACGCGGCACGTCATTTTTCTGGCGCGCTCAGCCCCCAACCTAATCTATTGACCATGTTGCCTTTTGACCACCCAGGTAGGTCGCATCAGGGATTTTCCCTGATGGAATTGAGTGTTGCGCTCATCGTTATCGCTGTGTTGCTGTGGGTAATCGGCGTGCGGGTGCTGGAATGGCAGAACAGCGCGGAACAGACCAGTGTGAAGGGGGGGAGAGCTGCTTGCCCGGTGCGGGGGCAAGCCAGTGCGAACGCCTGGATACGAGCAGCGGGTTGGTGGCTGCCGAGAAGGCGTTCCAGCGCGCATGGCCTTCCAACTGATCGCGCCAGCGTCCGGCCTGGTCTTGACTGCCATGCCAGCGCAAGACCGTCACCTCGTGCAATCGCCCGACCAGGGTGTAGAAGACCCCGATCAAGCGCTGCCTGGCAAGAGGGCCGGCGCGCAGCCCCCCCTCCT
>JANNJF010000444.1:0-4931 GCA_031405715.1 Gammaproteobacteria bacterium
TAGAACTGCGCCGCCCACATCTGGTGCTGGCCCACGTCGGACGTGACAAAGGCATCGCCCTTGGTCAGTGCGTAGAGCGTTTCGATAACGGCCTGCGGTTTGATCAGCTTGCTCTCGCGGTCGTACTTCAAGCAGTTGAGACCACGCCAGATATTGATCTGGGCCCACCAGGACTGCAGCGCCTCCTTGTCCGGCTTGCGCTTGTCGGCCTTGATCAGCTTGATCATGTCCTTGAGCACGCTGTCCACGCTGCCGACGATGGGCACTTCCACCGGCACGTTCTTAGAGATGGACGCCGGGTCGATGTCCACATGGATGATGCGCGCGTGCGGGCAGAATAGTTTTATTTCGCCGGTCACGCGGTCGTCGAAGCGCGCACCGATGGCCACCAGCGTGTCGCACTCATGCATGCCCATATTGGCTTCGTACGTGCCGTGCATGCCGAGCATGCCGACGAACAGCGGATCGGTCGCGGGATAGGCGCCCAAGCCCATAAGGGTATTGGTGCAGGGATACCCCAGCAGGCGCACGAATTCGGTCAGGGACTTGGAGCCCTCCCCGAGAATCACGCCGCCACCGGTGTAGATCATGGGGCGCTTGGCCTGCAGGATCAGGTCCACGGCACGCATGATCTGGCCCGGATGGCCCTTCTCCACCGGCGCATAGGAGCGCATCTCGACGCTCTTGGGGTAGTGGTACTCGGCGCGATTGGCGGTGATGTCCTTGGGGATATCCACCAGCACCGGACCGGGACGACCGGTGGTGGCGATCTGAAAGGCCTTTTTAATGGTGCTGGCCAGATCCTCCACGTGCTTCACCAGGAAGTTATGCTTCACGCAGGGCCGCGTGATACCGACGGCGTCCACTTCCTGAAAGGCATCATTGCCGATGAGATGGGTGGCCACCTGGGCACTGAACACCACCAGGGGGATCGAGTCCATATAAGCGGTGGCGATACCCGTAACGGTGTTGGTGACGCCCGGGCCGGACGTGACCAGGCACACCCCGGGCTTGCCGGTGGAACGGGCATAGCCGTCCGCGGCGTGGGTAGCGCCCTGCTCATGGCGCACCAGGATGTGCTCGACCGCGTCCTGCTTATAAAGCGCGTCGTAGATGTGCAGCGCCGCACCCCCGGGGTAGCCGAACACATGCTCCACCCCTTCGTCTCGCAGACAGCGGACAAAAATATCGGCACCGGTCAATTCCACTTCAAGTCCTCGAGGGATAAAAATGCCCGGAAACGGGCATGTATTCCGAAAAACGCGTCTTGTATGAGAAATTACTTATTAGTGTGTCCAGGGTCAAGGGGATAGCCCCAAAAAGTGCAAATTTTTAGGGACTTACGGCGGAAAAACCGGACGTATTACAGCGAATTGGCCCGCCACGTGAAAAAAGCGTGATATCAGCCACGCCGCCAGGTGGTCACCCCGCCGCTATCCTCCAGGATCACGCCCTTGGCCTTGAGCTCGTCGCGCACGCGGTCGGACTCCGCCCACTGCTTGTTTTTTCGCGCCTCGACGCGCTGGCGGATCAGGGCCTCGATCTGCTCGACCGGTAGGGTATCTGCGGCGACGGGGCTGCCCTGCAGGAAGGCCTGGGGTTCCCGTTGCAGCAGCCCCAGGATACCCGCCAGCTTGCGCAGCTCCCCGCCCAGGGCATGGGCATGGGACGGGTCCGTGGCCTGCAGGCGGTTGATGTCCCGCGCCAGGTCGAACAACACCGCCAGGGCCACCGGCGTATTGAAGTCGTCGTCCATGGCGGCAAAAAAACTCTGCTCATACGTCGCAATCACCCCGCCGGAATCCGCCGGCACCGGGGCCGTGGCCGGTGGCAGGTCTTTCAGTGCGGTGTAGAACCGCGTCAACGCCGCCTTGGCGTTTTCCAGGGAGTCTTCGGCGTAATTCAGCGGGCTGTGGTAGTGACTCGCCAGAATAAAATAGCGCACCACCTCGGGATCGTATTTTTTCAGGACCTCGCGGATGGTGAAAAAATTGCCCAGGGACTTGGACATCTTTTCGTCGTCCACGCGCACAAAACCGTTGTGCATCCACACATTCACGAATTTATGTCCCGTGGCAGCCTCGCTCTGGGCGATCTCGTTTTCGTGATGCGGAAACTGCAGGTCGAGGCCGCCGCCATGGATATCAAAGTGATGGCCGAGGCACGCGGTGGACATGGCGGAACACTCGATGTGCCAACCCGGGCGGCCCGCGCCCCAGGGTGAGTCCCAGCTGGGTTCACCCGGTTTGGCCGCCTTCCACAGGACAAAATCCAACGGATCCTGCTTCATCTCGTCCGCCTCCACGCGCGCGCCCACGCGCAGATCGTCCAAGGCCTTGCCGGACAACTGCCCGTAGTCGGCAAACTTGCGCACGTGGTAATACACGTCGCCGTTGCTGGCGGCGTAGGCATAACCGCGTTCCACCAACGTGCTGATCATATCGAGGATCTCGCGCATATAGAGCGTGGCGCGTGGCTCCTGGTCGGGCCGTAACACACCGAGCAGGTCGGCGTCCTCGTGCATGGCCTGGATGAAGCGGCCGGTGAGCGCGTCGATCTGTTCGCCTTTTTCGTTGGCACGCTTGATGATCTTGTCGTCGATGTCGGTAACATTGCGCACATAGGTAACCTGGTAATCCCGCGCGCGCAGGTAGCGCACCACCATGTCGAACACCACCAGTACCCGCCCATGACCCAGGTGACAGTAGTCATAGACTGTCATGCCGCACACATACATGCGCACCTTGCCGGGCTCGATGGGAATAAAACGTGCCTTGGTCTTGGTCAGCGTGTTGTAGATGTGCAGCATGTGCAAAATTACCCGCCCTGGAGAAGTCTAAATTCATTTGACCTGAAGCCTTAAGGTCGAGTCAAGCGTGTTGATATGGAGCGCGGCGGCGGAGTGCGGCGGCTTGCCGCCGCTGCTAAGGTTTAGTGCCCTACCTAAGAGCCATATCAAAAGCGGGAGCAAGCTCCCGCACTCCACGATGCGCATCGCGCACCCAGGTTTACCCCACGTAACGACCCAAACGCTCCCGCGCCCGCGCCACACCTATCAGCGGCAACAACTTCACCATCTCCGGTCCATCCAGCTCGCCACTCAATGCGGCGCGCAGCGGCAGGAACAGCGCCTTGCCCTTGGCGCCGGTGGCACCCTTGATATGCTGACTGAAGGCCTTGAAATCCGCGCCGTGCTGTTCCAGGGCCACCAGGGCATGGCGGAAAAACTCGCCACCCGCCCCGGCCACGGCCGCGCTGCAACCATGCGCCGGGGTCCAGTCGTCGGTAAAGATGATCCTGGCCCAGCGCTGCGCGTCTTCGGGCAGCGTGATGTTGGCGCGCACCGTCTCGATAAAGGCATCGCGCGCCGCCTGCGGCACGATGGCGTGCACCGCGGCACCCATCCACGACCACAATACCGCGGGCGGAAGCAGCAAAACGGCCTCGTGCTGCCAGTGCAGCAACTGCGCCTCATCGACGCGCGCCGGCGCGCGCCCCAGGCGCGCGCTGTCAAACTCCGCGGCGAGGGCGGCCAGATCCATGAAGCGATTGGAGTCATAAGTATGCCCGAGACGCGCCAGATAATTCACGATGGCCTCGGGGAAATAACCCGTGGCGCGCAGCTCCTGCACCGTGCGGCTGCCATGGCGCTTGGACAGGGGCGATCCATCCGACCCGACCACCAGGGAGATGTGGGCATACTCAGGCACGGCCAGGCCCAAGGCCTGCAGCAACAGGATCTGACGCGGGGTATTGGCGAGATGGTCTTCGCCGCGCATCACCAGGCCCACCCCCATGAGGGCGTCGTCGATGGCGTTGCAGAAGAAAAACGCCGGCGAACCATCGGAGCGGCGGATAATGAAATCGCCGATGTCGTCGGTGCGGAAACCCTGGTCGCCACGCACCCTGTCGTTGAACGACACCAAAGCGCCATCGGCCACATGAAAGCGCAGCGTGGCGGGCGTGCCGGCGGCCAGGCGCTGCTCGATATCCGTGACACTCAAGGAACGGCAGCGGCCGGAGTAGCGTGGCGGGCGTCCGGCGGCCAGTTGCGTCTTGCGCGCCACCTCCAGCTCATGTTCGCTGCAGAAACAGCGGTAGGCCCGGCCCTGCTGCTGCAGCCTGGCGAAATAACACTCGTATTCAGCGCCGCGCTGGGACTGATAATAAGGGCCGTGGAGGCCACCGACCTGCGGCCCTTCCTGCCACACCAGCCCCAACCAGCCCATGTCCTGCTGCAGCGCCTCGGCGTATTTTTCGTGGCCGCGGGCCGCGTCCGTGTCCTCGATGCGCAGGAGAAACGTCGCATTGGCGCCGCGCGCCAGCAGGTAATTGAACAAGGCCGTGCGGATATTGCCAAGGTGCAGCAGGCCGGTGGGGCTGGGGGCGCCAACGTGCTGTGAAGCGGTCATCGATTTCGCAGGGTTGATCGACACCCTTCGACCCGTTGCAGTCATTCAGCCACCCAGATAAATGGCTCCAAAGCGGGTATGCCCATCGGCTGTGTCGCAGCAGTGGTGCGGTGCTTGGCCAAGCCTTCGAAGCACCGCACGACGCAGCCACAAACCGTGGACCTCTGCACCGGCGCCCAATGGCGGGTGCGCGACCTGGCCCTGTCTATCGTGCTCGACGGCTACAGGCGCATCCGAATCTTCCTGCACCGCGCCGGCGACGCCCGCCGTTCCCGGAGACCAGGTCGGCCCGCTTGTGCGCGCCGACCGGCCGGCGCCCTCGAACGTCAGGTCGCCCTCGAGGGGTCGGACCCCTGCGCGAAGAGTTCCTGAACGTCCACGAGTGCATCACGATGCATGAAAAGGAGTGATGCCCGCGCGCCGGGCTTGTCTGCCCTCATGCGCCTCAGTGCGCCATGTCGCCGGGGCCCTTGTGCCCCTGTTCAACCTGTTCCTACTTCCCGATACAGAATTCTGAAA
>JANNJF010000445.1:0-2117 GCA_031405715.1 Gammaproteobacteria bacterium
GCGCCAACCTTTCCGTTGCGTTCTTTTGTGTCCAAGGTTCATTCCAGGGCTCTTTTCTAAAGACATCGGCAAAGAGTTCAGCACATGAATCGATATCCGAGCTTTCAATTCTTCTAACGATCACGAGGAAAACTCATAACGCTTTGCTGTGCCGCGCCGGCCGTAGAAACAACAGGAAACATGGCGCGTTGTCTCCGGCGTCGGCACGAGCAAAATGTTAGCCGCCATCAAAATCAGTTCAATCCGGCCACCATGCCGGATATCGATTTCCAGTAATTGCTTGTCCCTGACCCTTTTTTAGGTTACATGCTTCACACATCAGCTGGATATTGCAAGGATCGTTCACGCCTCCTTTCGCAAGTGGGACCATGTGATCAAAGTGATCCAATTGGTCTAGAGACAATAAACCGGAGAGATCTGCGTGACAGAGAACGCAACGACCGTGATCACGGTAAAAAACAGCGTCTCTAGCCCATTTTGGAATCGCAACGCGTTGCATTGAACCCTTCGAATTAATAATGTCTTCAGGGAGCTTTACATTCTCACGGATATATTCGGAAAGAGTAATATTGAACCTTAGAAGAAATGAACGATTTGCAAACAGAAGATGAAAGACTTCATCAGTCATCTTTTCCCACAAAAGCTCGAATTGACCTTCTTGGGAACGAAACCACTCATGAAACGGATACTCTGCCCTGGTCTTGGCTTCCTGAATCGGGATCGGCGCCTGGAAATCTGCGTACTTCACAAATGGAATCTCGTATGCTTCGATTAAACGCTCTATTTCTTCAATAAGGTCGGGGCTCTCTTCGTAGAGATCAGAATTTTTTCGAAACTCATACCGGTGCTCGACGGTTAACATTGCGAAAATATACCTGTGCAAAAGCGATACCCTTGAGAAGCTCGTAACAGATTTGATCACTTCTGCAGAGTCCCAGTTAAGTTCAATCAGGCTATCACCATTCTCCAAACAGCCTTCAACCATCGAAGCCATTTCATACACTCTCTGGAAAGGGTAGGCCTTAGTAAGTTTTCGCATTTGAAAATGGTGGCTAACGTTCTGGTTGTGCGGCGCCAGCCATAGTAGTTTCAGGAAACGGAACGTTGTCCCATGGCGTCCGCACGAACCAGTAGTTAGGCATTGCTGAACACCCTTTTGTACCAGTATTTTTTTGGGTCTTTAAACCACTTCTTGTTTGATGCATTACAAAACTGCCGGAGCTGGTGCATAGGCATTTTGTATCTGTACATGATTGCTATTAAATCTCGGAGATCGGGTTCTGATAGTTTCTTGGACCTGATATGAAAGTACCCAAGATCTATGCTTTTTACGCATGGTATCTTTTGAGCCCACCTAAAAAAGTGGTCCTCGTCGAGTTGTGAGAAGTAAAGCACCTTGCTTGTATCAAGCTTTATCATTTGTGATGCCTAACAGTGTATTAGACTGCACGCGTTCTTTAGCTTCTTATACTGCATGCAGTCTATATCGGTTTGAATGTTTAGGAAAACTACCACATAATTCAGGAATTCATAAGGATTTTTGTAATCATCACTCATGCTAAGGATAGCCCATGGATGATCGTTTAATTTCCCGGTTCTGGGAAAATTACATCGCGAAGTTAAAGACTTATGGCATCAAGCCGCACATGGTGCGCTGGCACGTAAGGCATGTGGCGCAATATATCCACACCTTCCCTGATCGGCGTCTTGCAACCCATACGGTGCAGGATGTCGAGCAATATCTCCAGGACAAAGGCCGCAAGGCGGAGCTGAAAGACGGGCAGTTTCAGCAGATGGCCAAAGCTCTGCAAGTCCTGTTTGTTGAACTCGTTAAGGCGTCCTGGGCGTCTGATTTTCCGTGGCAAAACTGGATCGATGGCGCGCATGAGTTGCCCGCGTCACACGCGACCGTGGCGCGTGACTACGACACATCCCTGCTGGCGAGGGACACCAAATCTGGTGTACACCCCCACCAGAAACCGCTTGACGGAATAATCAGGCAATTCCAGGACACTTATCCCGAACATGTGGAGCGCCTGATTACCGAAATTCGGGTGCGCCAGTACTCAATTCGTACGGAGCAAGCATACCTATCCTGGTTGGCTCGTTTTGCCGGT
>JANNJF010000446.1:0-5066 GCA_031405715.1 Gammaproteobacteria bacterium
TGGGCGACCGCCAGGGATGGCGGAAGTACTGGAAACGCAGGAGCAGTTTCCAGTGCATCGCCCAGCATGCGTGGCTCCGTTCAGGCATGCTGGTGGGCAATGCCCACCCTACGTCCTGGTTGAGACGGCCGTCCGGGTTTCAGCCGCGCGCAAACAGCCACGGCGCTTCCTGGCGCCGGCGCACTTCATAAGCACGGATAGCGTCCACCTGTTGCAGCGTGAGACCGATGTCGTCCAACCCCTGCAGCAGACAGTGCTTGCGGAAGGCGTCAATCTCGAACCCATGGCGCTCACCAGTGGGTGTGGTCACGGTCTGCGTGGCGAGGTCCACCGTCAAGCGGTAGCCGACCTGCTCAGCGGTTTGCGCGAACAAGCTGTCCAGAACGGCGCGCGGCAGCACGATGGGCAGCAAGCCGTTCTTAAACGAATTGTTATAGAAGATGTCTGCATAGCTCGGTGCGATGATGGCCCGGATACCGTAATCCAGCAACGCCCACGGCGCATGTTCGCGCGATGAACCGCAACCGAAATTGTCCCGCGCCAGCAGAATGCTGGCACCGGCATAACGCGGCTGGTTCAGCACAAAATCCGTATTGATACGGCGCAGGCGGTGGTCCATGCCCGGCTCGCCCGGATCGAGGTAGCGCCAGTCGTCGAACAGGCTGGGGCCGAAACCGGTGCGCTTGATGGATTTAAGATATTGCTTCGGGATGATGGCGTCGGTGTCCACGTTCACACGGTCGAGCGGTACCACCAGGCCGGTCAATTTTTCAAACTTTTGCATAGATATATCCTCGAAGAAAACTACGTCATCTCTCTGACATCAACAAAATGCCCGGCAACCGCCGCGGCGGCGGCCATGGCGGGGCTCACCAGATGAGTACGCCCGCCCGGGCCCTGTCGACCCTCGAAATTGCGATTCGAGGTGGACGCGCAACGCTCGCCCGGTGCCAGACGGTCCGCATTCATCGCCAGGCACATGGAACACCCCGGCTCGCGCCACTCAAAGCCGGCATCGAGAAACACCCGGTGCAATCCCTCTTGCTCCGCCTGTGCCTTGACCAGGCCGGACCCCGGCACTACCAGGGCCTGTTTGATGTTCTGCGCGACACGCCGGCCTTTCACCACCGCGGCCGCGGCACGCAGGTCCTCGATGCGGGAATTGGTGCAGGAGCCGATGAAGATCTTATCCAGGGCGATGGCACGGATGGGTGTGCCGGGCTTAAGGTCCATGTACTTGAGCGCATGCTGCATGCTCTCGCGCCGCACCGGATCGGTCTCGTGTAGAGGATCGGGCACCACCCCGCCCACCGCCACCACCATTTCCGGTGAGGTGCCCCAACTCACCTGCGGCTGCAATTCCGCCGCCAGCATTACCACCTCATGCTCGAAGACCGCGTCTGCGTCGCTCTGCAATCCGCGCCAGGCGCTGACCGCCTGATCCCACAACGCGCCGGTCGGCGCATAGGTGCGTCCGCGAAAATAGTCGATGGTCTTGTCGTCCGCTGCAATCATGCCGGCGCGCGCCCCCGCCTCGATGGCCATGTTGCACACCGTCATGCGACCCTCCATGGATAAGGCCTGGATGGCGGAACCGGCGAACTCGATGGCACAGCCCGTGCCTCCGGCGGTACCGATGCGGCCGATGATGGCCAACACGATGTCCTTGGCAGTAACACCCGGCGGGATCTCACCCTCCACCCGCACACGCATATTTTTGGCCTTCTTGAGGATCAGGCATTGGGTCGCCAAGGCATGCTCCACCTCCGACGTGCCGATGCCGAAGGCCAAGGCGGCAAAGGCGCCATGGGTGGAGGTGTGGGAATCGCCACACACCACCGTCATGCCGGGCAAGGTCGCGCCCTGCTCCGGACCGATGACGTGCACGATGCCCTGGCGCGGGTCGTTCATGCCGAACTCGGTGATGCCGAATTCGCGGCAGTTCTCGTCCAGGGTCTGGACCTGCAGACGCGAGATGGCGTCCTGGATTCCCCCGCGTCGGTCGGTGGTGGGTACGTTGTGATCCGCCGTGGCCAGATTGGCGTCCACCCGCCAGGGTTTACGCCCGGCGAGGCGCAGCCCCTCGAAGGCCTGGGGGCTGGTCACCTCGTGCACCAGGTGACGATCAATATAAATAAGGCAGGTGCCGTCCTCGTTCTGCCGTACCACGTGGGCATCCCACAACTTGTCGTATAACGTTCTTCCCGCCATCACCTGCCCCTCGCCATTGATCTTGCGTGAATACTAGAGAAGGTTTATAAATAACTCAAATTCATATTTATAATATATTTGATTACTAAAAGTTATGGATATCGCCGCCCTCCAGGCCTTCGTGGCCATCGCCGACGCCGGCTCGTTTTCACGGGCCGCCGATGCCCTCTTTTTGACCCAGCCGGCCATCAGCAAACGCATCGCCACCTTGGAAGCGGAGTTGGGCACCCCCTTGTTCGATCGTATCGGCCGTGGTGTGCAACTCAGTCCCGCCGGCAGCGCCTTGCTGGACCAGGCCCGGCGTATTCTGAATGAAGTGGCGGAAGCGAAACGGCGCATTGCCGGCCTGTCCGGTCAGATCAAAGGCCCCCTCACCCTGGGAACCAGTTATCACATCGGCCTGCACCGCCTGCAACCGGCGTTGCAGGCGTTCAACCAGCAACATCCGGGTGTCCACCTGGACCTGCGCTTCATGGATTCCGAGGCCGCCTGCCTGGCGGTGGAAAATGGACAGCTGGAACTGGCGATCATCACCCTGCCGACCCGGCCTGCCGCGTCCCTGCGCTGCGAAGTCCTGTGGGACGATGTCTTGGAGGTGGTGGTGGGCCATGGCCATGCCCTGGCGGGCATAACCGAAATCACCCTCGACGCGTTGACCCATTACCCGGCCATCCTGCCCGTGGCGGGAACCACTACGCGGGAAATCATCCTCGCCGGACTGGCACCCATCCGCGAGCGCCTCAACATCGGCACCGAAACGAATTATCTGGACGTGATCAAAATGCTGGTGTCCATCGGTCTCGGTTGGAGTGTGCTGCCCCACACCTTGATTGACGCTGAACTTAAAGTGGTCCAGATTGAAGGGATCAGGATAAATCGCCAACTGGGTAGCGTAATCCATGCATCCCGCACCCTGTCCAACGCCGCCCAGGCGATGATCGCCATGGTGAAACAAAACCTATGAAATTCATTCAATTGATCGAACAGCTCGCGCGGCATGTGGGCACCCATCAGCTACCGCTCAACCCCGCGGCCAAGCAGAGGCGGGGCTTAATCGAGTCCAGCGCACTGCATTACGAACTCGTCACCCAGATCGTCGCTGCGATCTACACCCGAAACCGCTGTCGCCGGCTCACTGACCCGGTGGAACGCGACGCGACGTTTGAGGCCCTGGCCCCGATACGCCAGGCGGTGCTGCGCGCCGCCAACACTGACGTGGATGCGGCACGCCTGCTGGAGGATCTGTGTGTCTCCATCGCCGTGGTGTTCGAACAACTCGACCCGGCCTGTTCCGTCACCCCGCGCGCCCCGCGCGATCCCCAGGGCACACCGCCAGTGCGCCTCAACCCCCTGCGCCGACGCAGCAAACGATAAGCGTCATCACGCCGGCCGTGGCTTGAGCAGAAAATACGCCACGACGAAGGCCATCGCCGCGGCCCCCGCGGCGATGGCGAAGGTCACCGCCGGCCCCAGACTCACCCAGGTTTGTCCGCTGTAATAACTCCCCACCGCACCGCCGATGCCAAAACTCGCGGAACCGTAAATCGCCTGCCCGCGATGCTGATGACGTCCGGTAAAGAACCGATGCACCACCTGCATAGCCGTCGCATGAAACGAGCCGAAGGTGGCGGCGTGCAGCACCTGCGCCAGTATCAGCACCGAAAGGTGCTGCGGGAAATAGCCGATCAGCAGCCAGCGCACCGCCGCGAGAAAAAAACTCGCCAGCAACACCGGCCGCACAGCCACGCGCAGGAGCAGGCGCTGCATCACCAGAAACACACCGATTTCACACACCACGGCAAACGCCCAGAGCAGACCGATAACGCTCTTGCTGTAACCATTGTCATCAAGATAGATCGAGTAAAAGGTGTAGTACGGGCCATGACTCACCTGCATGAGAAAACACGCCAGGAGAAAGGCGAACACCTCGGGACGCGCGATGATTTTAAGAAACGGCTGCGGGTGCGCCACGTGCACCTTGAACTCGCTTTCCGGTAAAGACAGGCTGTACAACCAGATGCCCGTCATCAGTACCAGCAGGCTGGGCAATACCCACCATGGACCCTGGCGATCGATCATCGCCCCCAGGGCCGCCACACTGAGAATAAAACCGATGGAGCCCCACAAACGCACACGCCCATAAGCACCGGGCTCGTCGCCAAGGTGATTCATGGTGCTGACCTCCACCAACGGCAGCGAGGCGTGCCAGAAAAAACTGAACGCCAACATTACCAAAGCCAGCCACCAGAACTGGGTGCCGAAGAAGACGCCGATAAATGCCACGGCGGTGAAAAACGACGCCGCCCTGACCACCGACATGCGACGCGCGCGATGGTCGGCGATCCAGCCCCACACCAGGGGTGCGACGATGCGCGATACCATCAAGAGTGCGATCAGGCTGCCGATGTCTTCCGGACTGAAGCCTACGGATTTCAGATACAGGCCCCAGTACGGCACCAACACGCCGAGGGTGGCGAAATAGAAAAAGTAGAATCCGGAAAGGCGCCAGTAAGGCATCGTCAGATAACAAGCCTGGGGTTAACGTTGCTCTAGCGGATGGAATATGGCCAACCAGGAGCGGATCTGGCTATTTAAACATAGCGACATCTATAACGCCTGGTTTGTAGGGTGGGCAATGCCCACCAGCGGCGATTACCGACGCCGCGTCTGGTGGGCAATGCCCACCCTACATCTACAAGATACTGCCAGGTATCACCGGCGTGGTGCGCACGACATCGGCGTTGTTCGCCCGGGGGCGCAGGGGATGATACAAAACCACCAAGGCGAGCAATGCCACGGCGGGGGGGGGGGGGCGGGTAACGACACAGGGGTCGTGTCGACCCGTGGTGGAGACC
>JANNJF010000447.1:0-2651 GCA_031405715.1 Gammaproteobacteria bacterium
GTACTTCACCCAAATAATGAATGGCGCGCTCGATCACCAGTGGCAGCGCTGCCTTCTTGCTCCACAGCGCGTTCGACGTCAGGATGTCCCTGACCACGAACTTGTAGCCATAGGCCATCTCCATTTGCAACTGGCGCAGGAAAACCGCGAGCTGGCGTTTTTTGGCGCTCAGCGGCAGCGAAACCTGATTGAAGGCGTTTTGCAGGGAATCCGTGACGATAGAGACCGGCCGATGATAAAGCTCCATGAGCTCCAACCGGGCTTTCGCATCCAATGACATGCGGTTCAGGGCAAATAGATTGTTGAACAGTTGCTGTGAGCTGGCGAGACTGTCCGCGAGGGGCAGAGAAGCAAGCCAGAGCTGCACTTCTTTTCCACGGGTCTCCACCGGTCCGCTCGGCGGTTGCAGGTCAGGTAAAGTGAGGTCGGGCTTGGTCATTGCTGGATTCGTGAGTCCGTGGGTGTCTCGCACTAAGCTCAAAATATCACTCTAGGACAGGAGTATAGTCCCTCGTGGCGTTGCGCGCGTCAACCAGAGGCGCCCCACAGGCGGCTGCCAGAGAACCAGTTTGGCCTGTTGTGCCTTTTGGCCACCGGTCAGGGCCAAGCCTGAACCCCTCCGACCCGGGCCTGATGAGATTCAATCGGCGCTGGGCGGAAGCCTGTACGGCAACCTCATCGCAACCGGGCTGGAGGCAGCGCCAGCCAGATTCCATGCATGCGGCAGTGCGTGTATCATTGCTCAGCGCCGCTGGCGGGCGACGCTCAGGGATCCAGGGTCAAACCACCTGAGGCATCGACGAGGCGCTCTCAAGCGCACAGTCAGGGGACCCGGGGCCACCGCCAGCAAAAGCTGCAAGACCCTAACACCGCGTCATTAAGTTGGAGATAGAAAATGACCTATGTGGTCACTGAAAGCTGCATCAAGTGTAAATATACCGATTGCGTCGAAGTCTGTCCGGTGGACTGCTTTCACGAAGGCCCAAACTGTCTGGTGATCGATCCGGATGAATGCATCGATTGCACCCTGTGCGTGCCGGAATGCCCGGTGAATGCCATCTATGCCGAGGATGACCTGCCCGAAGATCAACAGCAGTTTATCGCCTTGAACGCCGAGCTTGCGCGCACATGGCCGGTGTTGACGGAGAAAAAACCGGAACCCGAGGACGCTAAAAAATGGGAAGACGTTCCGGGAAAAATCAAATATCTCGAACGTTGACCGCCACGGTTTGATCCTGGCGTGCGTCGTTTCGCTACAGCGACGCCGCCCGGAACGACAACCTCAGGTTAGATCGATCTATACCACCGCCACAACCACCTGATTGCGCCCGGAGGTCTTGGCGAGATAAAGCGCACTGTCGGCTTGCTGTACCAGCCAGTGCGCCGGGTCGGCAGAGGCAGGAGTATCCGGTGCAAGACACGCAAGGCCGATCGAAACGGTCAGCTGCAAACTGACGTTATCGGCTCCAGTGACGCGCAGCCCCTCCACATTCGCACGCAAGCGCTGCGCCACCTCCTCCGCCTCTTCCGCTACGGTCCCGGGCAGCAGCAACACAAACTCCTCTCCACCATAGCGTGCCAGCACGTCGCTGGTACGCAGACCCTCGCTCAGGGCACCCGCGACCTGCGTCAGCACCCGATCGCCCATCTGATGACCGTGGCGATCATTCACCTGCTTAAAATGATCGAGATCCACCAGCAGACAGGCGAGCGTATGCCGATGACGTTCCCAGGTGCTGACCTCTTCACGCAAGCGGCGCTCGAAAAAACGGCGGTTGGCGACGCCGGTCAATGCATCGGTCAAGCCGTCGCGGCGCAGGCGTTCACGATTCACTGCATTATCGATACACATGGCCGTTACCGCCGCCAGATGTTCGAGCAAATCCGTCGCGGAAGCCGGCGTGAAGTGCTGGGCATCGCGACTACCCTGGTTAAACAAACCCATCAGGCGGCCATGTACTATCAGTGGCGCAACGGCCGCTGAACCCAAAGGGGCGGTATGGAAAGGAAAAAGTATTGTCTGTAATTCGGCGGGGCAGGCGCCAAGGTAGGGTCGACGACCGGCCGGTAACAGAGCATCGACTTGACCGGTACGCAATGGCACGAAACCAACGGGATACCGCTCTTCGTCCTGCTCCAACAGACGCGTCAATTCGTACTCGCTGTCAACACACGCCAGGCTCACGCAGTCCACACTGGAGAAGCTGGCCGGAAACTGGTTGATGAGCACCGCCACGAGTTCGCGCAGCGACTGTGCCCCGAGCAGGCGTATCTCGATACGCTGAAAGCCGGACCAGATGCGCTCGTTCTCGCGCAATTGGCCTTCCATGCCCAGCCTGAGCCGCGACAACTCCCGCCGCAGGCTGACGATTTCGCGATCCTGATCTGAGGTCATCAGCATGAGTGTAACCAGAAGCCAGCGGGTTACAACTCATGCGGCATCGGCACGTCCCGAATGATACCTCGACTATTTCTTGACGGCGCCCTGCTCCAGGCCGGCCACCAGTTTCTCCGCCGGCACATAACCCGGGAGTATCTGCCCGCTATCCAAGACGATGGTGGGCGTACCGGTGACACCCAGGGATTGCCCGAGTTTGATATTGTCCGCCACCGGATTGTCGCAGGTCTTCATATCCAGCACGCCGCCAGAC
>JANNJF010000448.1:0-8920 GCA_031405715.1 Gammaproteobacteria bacterium
CACGGTGATTTGCACGTGGTCGATGTAATTGCGGTTCCAGATCGGCTCGATCATGGTGTTGGCGAAGCGGAACACCAGCAGGTTCTGCACCGTTTCCTTGCCGAGGTAATGATCGATGCGGTAGATCTGATCCTCGTCGAAATGTTTGTGCAGCAGGCTGTTGAGCACGTGCGCGCTCTCGATATCCTCGCCGAAGGGTTTTTCCACCACGATGCGGTGACGTCCGTTGGTTTTGCTCAAACCCACTTTATCCAGGTTGGTGACCACTGCGGGAAATTCCGTGGGTTTGATGGCGAGGTAGAACACCACATTACTGCAGCTGCCCACCTCGGGTCTGCTTAAGGTCGCGACCAGCGCGCGATAGGCCTCGATGTCGTGGATGTCGCCTTGCTGGTAGAGGAAGCGCCGGGAGAAGCGTTTGTACACGGTTGGGTTGAAGCGGTCACCCAGAATTTCGCGCAGCACCCCCAGCATATGCGCCTGCCATTCCTCATGACTCCATGGGCGCCGCGCCACGGCGATGAAGTGCAGGGTCTCCGGCAGGCGGCCGGCGGCGTCGAGATGAAAGAGCCCCGGCAACAGTTTGTTCGAGGCGAGATTACCGGTGGCGCCGAAGATGACAAAGCTGCAGGGATAGTTGATGTCCTCGGGGTTCATGCCTCACCGTCCTTGCGCACCGCATGACCTCCGAAGCCCTTGCGCATCATCGCCAGGAGTTTGGCCGGGTAGTCATTTTTGCCCTGGGAGGCAAAACGCATCATCAGGGCGAGGCTCATGACCGGCGCCGGTATGCCTTGCTCCACCGCCTCGAGGGCGGTCCAGCGGCCCTCGCCGGAATCCGACACAAAGGGTTCGATGCTCTCCAGCGACTGGTCGTTCTGGAGGAATTCGGCGGTGAGGTCCAGCAGCCAGGAGCGTACCACACTGCCGTGGCGCCACATTTCGGTAACACCGGCGAGGTCGATGGCGAAATCCTCACGTCCCTTGAGCAGGGCCAGCCCTTCGGCCAGGGCCTGCATCATGCCGTACTCGATGCCGTTGTGCACCATCTTGACGAAGTGGCCGGCGCCATACGGGCCGCAATGCAGCCAGCCACTGTCGGGGGATGGCGCCAGCGCTTTGAGCACGGGTTCGATGTATTTAACCGTCGCTTTCTCACCGCCCACCATCAATGCATAACCGTTTTCCAGACCCCAGATGCCGCCGGAAACGCCGGCGTCGACGAACTGGATCTTGTGTTGGGCGAGGGCGGCGCCCCGGGACAGGGAGTCTTTATAGAATGCATTGGCGCCATCCACCAGGATATCGCCGGCGCTCAGCAGTGGTACGAGCTGATCGATGGTCTCTTGCGAGACGTCCCCCGCCGGCAGCATCAGCCACACCACGCGCGGCGCCTTGAGATGCTTCACCAGTTGCGTCAGGGATTCCGTCGCGATGAGGCCAGTTTCCACCGCCAGTGCGTGGGTGATCTCGTGACCGCGGTTCAAGCCGGCGACACCGATGCCGGCGCGCCGCAGTCGTCTTGCCATATTGGCGCCCATGCGTCCCAAGCCAACCATGCCGATTTCCATAGGTGCTCCTTAAGTTGCGCTAACCATCTGGCGGTGCCGCGCCGGTTCATCATGTGTATGCCGCTCGAACGGCAGAGGCATGCAGGATGACAGGACGAATCGGTATTCACGTTTGTTCAGGCATTGTTATACCTTTAGTCGATCTCGACAACAATGCTCTGGCAGACTGCAGCCTTCCCACAATCAGCTTACTCAGTGATATTTTGACAGCCCTGGGTTTGCTGGCGCATATTCATTCGTTATTTGCCCCAACTGTGGCGTTCAGATTGGCGACGCACCACAACGGGGCTTGGTCACGCGGGGGAGATTATGCCTAAGTTCAGCAAGAAACGTTCAAGAAAAGCCGGCCTGCCGCCCGGCACCTTGGTGCACACCGGCGAGCAGACCGGCGAGACATTGCGTATTGCAGTTATACAATACGCGGAGGACCACTTTATGGAGAAAGATGTCGCCACGGTGGAGGACCTGGTGGCATACAAGGAGAGCGCCACCCCGTGCTGGATAAGTGTGTACGGACTGAGTCAGGTAGCGGTGCTGGAAAAACTCGGTCAGGTGTTCGGCATGCATCCACTGGTGCTTGAGGACATCGTTAATACCGACCAGCGTCCGAAGATGGAGGACTATGGGGAATATCTGTATATAGTACTCAAGATGCTGTCCTTCAACGAAAAGCGCCAGGAGATTGCCGGCGAGCAGATCAGTGTGATTCTGGGCGAGGGCTATATCATTTCCTTTCACGAAACCGCCGCCGGCGATAGCTTCGCGCCGCTGCGCGAGCGTCTGCGCACCGGCAAGGGCAAGTCGCGCAAAATGGGCGTCGACTATATCGCCTACGCCCTGGCGGACGCCGTGGTCGACAATTATTTTGTCCTGCTGGAACGGCTCGGCGAGCAGGTCGATCTGATCGAGGAGGATCTGGTGATCAACCCGCAGACCCAGACCATGCGCACCATCCACAAACTCAAGCGTGAGATGATCTTTCTGCGGCGTTCGGTCTGGCCGGTGCGGGAGGTGATCAGCGGCCTGCAACGGGTGGACTCGAAACTGGTGCAGGCGTCGACGCTCGTTTACCTGCGCGATGTGTATGACCATACCATCCATGCCATCGATACCATCGAGACGCTGCGCGATATGCTGTCGGGCATGGTGGATATCTACCTCTCCAGCATCACCAACCGGCTCAACGAAGTGATGAAAGTGCTGACCATCATCACCACCCTGTTCATCCCGCCGGGCCTGATCGCCGCCGTCTATGGCATGAACTTCCATAATATGCCGGAACTCAGCTGGCAATGGGGATATCCGCTGGCGTTGGTGATGATGGTGGGGTTGGGTGTTGCCATGTATCTGTTTTTCCGCCACCGGAAATGGTTGTGATGGCGGGGCACGTTACTGGTTAGCCCGGGTCGGGCAAATGTTTTACAATAGCGCATTTGAATTTCAATCGATTTCCCGATGGGGACGGTGCCAAGCCCGCCCTGTTTTCACGCACTGGAGAGTTTTATGGCCGCGAAGTTGAATCGTTACAGTTCCCGCATCACCCAACCCAAAGCTCAGGGCGCATCCCAGGCCATGTTGTACGGCACCGGCATGACCGAGGCGGATATGGACAAGCCGCAGGTGGGTATTTCCAGTGTCTGGTGGGAGGGTAATACCTGCAACATGCACCTCAACGACCTGGCGGCGGAAGTGAAGCGTGGTGTGGTCGCCGCCGGGTTGGTGGGCATGCGCTTCAACACCATCGGCGTGAGCGATGGTATCTCCATGGGCACCGACGGCATGAGCTACTCGCTGCAGTCGCGCGACCTCATCGCCGACTCCATCGAAACGGTCATGAGCGCCCAGTGGTATGACGCTAATATTTCCCTACCTGGCTGCGACAAGAATATGCCCGGCGTGATCATGGCCATGGCGCGCCTCAATCGTCCGGCGCTGATGATCTACGGCGGCACCATCAAGCCGGGACAGGGCAAGAGCGGTGCGACACTCGACATCATCTCGGCGTTTCAGAGCTACGGCGAGTTCATCAGCGGCAAGATCAGCGAAGAGACACGCCGGGACATCGTGCGCCATTCCTGCCCCGGTGCCGGCGCCTGCGGCGGCATGTATACCGCCAATACCATGGCCTCGGCCATCGAGGCCATGGGCATGTCGCTGCCGTACAGTTCCTCCACCCCGGCGGAGTATGCCGACAAACTGAAGGAATGTTTCAGTGCCGGCGCCGCCATGCGCAACCTGCTGGAGAAAGATATCAAGCCGCGCGACATCATGACGCGCGCGGCCTTCGAGAACGCCATGGTGATTGTGATGGCCCTGGGCGGTTCCACCAATGCGGTGCTGCATCTTATCGCCATGGCGCGGGCGGCCGACGTGCCGCTCGTCATCGACGACTTCCGTTCGGTGAGCGATCGCGTGGCGTTCCTCGCCGATCTCAAACCGAGCGGCCGCTACGTGATGGAAGACCTGCACAAGGTCGGTGGCACGCCGGCGGTGATGAAGTATCTGCTGGAGCATCAAATCATCACCGGTGATTGCCTGACGGTGACCGGCAAAACCGTGGCGCAGAATCTTAAAGACCTGCCCGGTCTTACGCCAGGTCAGGACGTGTTTCACGACCTGGACCATCCCATCAAGTCTTCTGGCCACATACGCATACTCAAGGGCAATCTCTCGCCCGGTGGTGCCGTGGCCAAGATCACTGGCAAGGAAGGTCTAAAGTTCAGCGGCCCGGCGCGGGTGTACGATTCGGAGGAGGACATGCTGGCGGCGCTGGAGAAAAAACAGATCCAGAAGGGCGACGTCGTCGTGATCCGCTATGAAGGCCCCAAAGGCGGTCCCGGTATGCCGGAGATGCTGACCCCGACGTCCGCCATCATGGGCGCGGGCCTCGGTATGGACGTGGCCATGCTCACCGATGGGCGGTTTTCCGGCGGGTCGCATGGATTTATTGTCGGCCACATCGTGCCGGAGGCCCAGGAGGGTGGTCCTATCGGATTGCTCAAGGATGGCGATATGGTCACCATCGATGCTGAAACTAATGCCTTGTCCGTTGCCTTGAGCGACCAGGAGTTGGCGGCGCGTCGGGCGGCCTGGATCATGCCTCCCTACAAAGCCACCCGTGGCACCTTATATAAGTATATTAAGAACGTTAAAAATGCCTCTGAAGGTTGTGTCACCGATGAATGAGCAGCGCTCCTGCTTGTGCCTGGGTCGCGCGTCGCAATCTACCTTTGCGGCGTGACGTTTTTTCACGGCCTATAACGGGTTTGTAGGTGTGGATGACACGTTACAACCATAGTTATGACGTTATCAGCAAAACAACTATGCCCGGGTAGTTGGACCCAGTGTGTTAAGGGTGTTGTTGCCTTGTAAGGCGAGGTCACGGGGTTTTCCCCTGGGAGCGTCCCACAGGAATCCAGGAATAGGGAGACAAATAATAATTTTAAGGAGTGCCTGCCCTATCAATTAGTCACGGCTAGCATGACAAGAGGGATTTCTCATGAATGCTGAGCAGCGGATCGCTATTAGAAAAAAGATTACGTTGGACATTCTCATCAACTACGATCATTACAATGTTTCCTTCCCGCGTCTGTGGAAGACGCGCGATCTCAGTGCCTGTGGCGCATTTGTCGAAATGCGACACATCGAGCTGCCTGCGGATGCCTGCATAGAGGCGGTGCTGGTATTGGAGTACCAGGATAATCATGAGCCACACTGTTTGTCCGCCGAGGTGGTGCGGGTCTCGGCGGAGGGCATTGCCTTGCGTTTTGGCCGCTATAACGAACGCACTTATGCGGCTTTGTGCATGCTTCTTGAGAATTGTCATTAAGATTTAAGGGTGCCGGGAAAAATACGACACGAAGCTGAGGGCCTTAATTATTGCCATCATTAGCGTACAGGCTGAAATAGCGGCCACTTCGGCCGGCTAATGGTGATACCGTCGAGGGCGACGGGAAGTGTGTCCGGCAGGCCGGACGGTCTCGGTTTTTCTGGTGAGTGCCTGATAGTTCATTTATGCTTAAAAAGTGTGGGTGCGTCATGCCGCTGTACAATAGAAGGCAAACGCTAGTGGTGGTGTTACAGTTCAAGCGTTTGGGTAGCTCAGTTCGGGAGTAAGCACAGTGCATAGTAAGGAGTCGTAGACATGGAAAAAAAGCGGACAATACAGAGCGAGCAGAGTGGCGCCCAGAACGACATATGGCTGGCGCGTGCCGTAAATGAAAGAGTCCCGCCGGCTTTCACCCAAGAGTCGTCTCCACAACCTCCAGCGAGCGCATCACTGCGCGAGCGCGAGAGTATCCGCAGGGCGATTCCCTGCACCATCCTTGTGAATTTCGGGACGACTTACGCCATAGCGTCAAATATTCTCGATATCAGCCTCACAGGCGCTTATGTGGATCTAGATGCCGCCGGTGCGCAGCTGGAGGATGCAGTCGAGGTCGTGATTTCCTTCGCTTACCAAGGGAAACAGATCGAACGTCGGATCCCCGCAACCATAGTGCGTCTTCAGTCCCAGGGCATTGGCCTGAAGTTCGAGGCCTACGATAATCAGACTTATACCGATCTGGTGAACCTGCTGTACGCGGCCTAAGCCCCACCCCGAGGCTACGTCCGGCGGGGTCAATGGTAAGTGCGTGATCCGTCAAACGTATCATGCTCAGGATTGTGGCGAAATACCTCCACCCCTTTGATTTGTTTGAACCCGAGGATGAGGGAGATTTTGTGGATCAGTGTTTTCCAGTTAAGGGTGTCCACCCTGTTGCGCATGACGTCGTTCAGTTCAGACGTTAACCTTGCTATTTCCTTGTCGAGAGACGGGAGAGAGTGATGATAATCCCAGGCAAGGAACGCAAATCCCGCGGTGAGTAGCTTCAGCCACAGGGCGGCCTCGGCAACGCCTATCCAGGCTATTCCGCACGCCATTGTCGCCAATATAGATAACAGACCGTACCGGGTAGAGTGCGACCGTGCCTGACGGTTAGCGGCCAGTTCCCCCCTTAGCTTTTCATCGGCGTTGCGCGAATTAATGCTGTGGTGGTAATGCAGGTCGCGCAGCATGGCGAGGATGTTAAGCAGTCGCTTGCAGTGACGATCGTTTTCTATGCCGAACGAATGTATCGCGGTGAGCAGGGAGTCTTTGAAATCCCGGGACTGCGGGTTGTCTGCCGGCTGTTCGAAAACTTCCAGCGACTGATTGAGCAGGTCACGCAGTTCCAGTACTTCATCCACGGCGATCGGGAAGCGCATAGCAGCGATTCTCTTGTAAAATGCCGGAAAGCTGTCGCCTGTAAGGGTAAAATCAGCAAGGTTGTCTGTCTTGACGTTAATGCCCATAGTCCAGGTCCATGATGGTGGTGTATGCCATGACGCACGATTGGGTCAGGCAAGCTTCATTGCTGCATCAGACTGCGGCGCGTAACTGATAGCCACACCTGGCTATCTACTGGTTGTGTTCAAATGTAACCAGTATAGCAATTCACCACAAATCCTCCAGGCAGTTGAAGGCCGCGCTGTGGTCGTCGACCAAAAAAGATAAAGCATATCAATGGGTTGGTATAGTTGACTCTGGGAAACATGGTTCATGTGTTGACTCGCGAACCACCTGCTCCACTGACGTTATGCATGGTTACGGCCACAAAAAAAATTTCTTAGAGAAATCAGGTGGTTCTGCCATCGAAATATTTATTTCGGTTGCCAGACTATTAGTAAATTTTATTTTGAATAGTTCAAAAATAAACAATTTGGAAGCGAATACTGCTGAAATGCAAATATCATTCGAATAAAGCAAGCAGGGCACCCTATTTTTATACTTCAGCAGTTGACCCCATACAGGTAGTGCGCCCATAGTAGTGCTATGTTTAACGGCTTCCGGGTGCAGCGGATGGATATCTACAGACTGCCTCGCCCAGTGGCATCGGTGCTCCGACCAATGGCGGTAAAGGGAGGGTGAGACTATGCACGATGAAAAGCGCTCTGCCGTTCGCAAGAATGTATCATTCGATATCCTGATAAACCGTGATTTTCTTGACCCCAGACGTTGGTGCACACGGGATTTCGGGATGAATAGCGTCTTTGTGAAGATGGCGCCAGAGGCGATGCTGCCCGGGGCGTGGGTGGAAGTGGTGCTGCTGTTCGATGACTCAGCGGATAGTGAACGTCTTTGTCTGCCCGCCGAGATCATTCGGGTTTCGAGTGATGGGGTCGTACTCAAATTTCGCGATTATGATAGCCACGTGGGCCAGATATTGCGCGATCTTCTTGGGAGTAATGGCGATAGCCGTAGGGCGCCGTCCGTCCTTCACATGTCTCAAGTCTAATAATCAAGAAAGCGAGTATATTCGCGCGGCCGAACCGCTACACACATAGACGGTGTCTATGTGTGTGTCCCCGTACACGGCCAATTCAAGGCGGCGTTTTGTGGAGTAGTCGACGAAAAGCCCGAATTCCACGCCGAAAGGGGCGATCTTAGCCTGTTTTTATCCACCATCAGCGGGTATAACTAACACTATGGGAGGCTTCCAGTGAAGGTGCATAGCATATGCTTTGCACCTTCTCTGGACGAAAGGTAAGGAAGAGAGTGCGAAGGTGACATCACTTTCCAATGACTTTTGTAGTATGGCTTTTAAGCAAGGGTGTAACTGTGGACAAGAAAGCAACTCCCAACACTAGTACAACGACGAATCCATCAGACAGTTATTGGCTTGCGTGTATCGCACACAATAGCCAGAGCGACTTGGCAGCGAAACCGCAAAACCCGGCTGCAGCGCAAAAAAAACCCATCGAAACTCCAGTCATTCCGGAAAGACCGGTGACAAAAAGCTACCCGCGTAACCCCGCTGACAGCTTCTGGCTGAAACAGGCTGACGCACATCATCGTAATCCGGTTGCGGATGGAGTCACCGAAGAAGATCAGGGCATACCCCAGGGCGACGCACGTGTCGGCATTCCAGCGCATATCGTCTATACGGCTATAATCGACGATGGCAAAACCCACCATGTGGCGTGGAGTATCCGTAACATGAGTTTGAGTGGTGTGCTTTTGGAGATGGACTTAAGACATCTACGCGAAGGCATCACAGTGGATTTTCTCCTGCGTTACACGCTTAAGGGCCGCGCAGTGGATCGCCGTATCCCAGCGAAGGTGGTGCGCACCCAGCTGAATGGCCTCGCCTTGCAGTTCAACTACTACGATACGCCTACCTGTCACGATCTAGTCGGACTGCTGTATTCAACGTAGAACCGTATTTGGGACGTAGTTTATACCCAAGGAACCTCCGTTACTGATCCGACCGCCAAATAGTGCGTAACGCTTTTCTCCCTCTCCCTTTGGGAGAGGGTCGGGGTGAGGG
>JANNJF010000449.1:0-4748 GCA_031405715.1 Gammaproteobacteria bacterium
CTTTCGCAGACAGGGTGGAGCAGCGTCGATGCTTCCGCAGCAAAGGCGGGGTTTTGTTGGGTTACGCCCTTTGGGCTCGCGTGCCCTTTAGGGTGAACCCAACCTACGAAAGGAGGCCTCCCCTGACTCTTCCCCACGGACGTGGGAGAGGAGGGCGGGACGATCCAAAGCAAGATGTGTAGATACCTGTGCCCAAGGGGAGAAGGGACCCTGGGTTTTGAGCGGCGGAAAACGCTGATGGCCAACATAAGTTTCAAGCGGAATGTCGCACTACACTAGGCACGATTTGCGCGCACGGAAGGTAACTGGCAGACGACCGTGTTGCCCACGTGGTCGGAGATGGCCTTGCACGGCATGACGATATCCGGCCGTCCCAGGTGATAGCCCTGGGCGTAATCCACGCCATATTGCTTCAGCAGCTGGAAGCATTCCTCGTTCTCGACGAATTCCGCCACGGTCTTTTTACCAAGGGCATGGGCGATATCGTTCATGGCCTTGACCATGGCCTGGTCCACCGGACTCTCCGCCAGGTTCTTCACGAAGCGGCCGTCGATCTTCACGCTATCGACCGGCAGGTCCCGCAGATAAGCGAACGAAGACAGACCCGAGCCGAAATCGTCCAGCGCGGTACGACAACCTATTTTTTGCAGCTTGGCGAGAAAGGCTTCCGCCAGCGTCATGTCGGCGATTGCTACCGTCTCGGTCACTTCGAAGGTAAGGGCGGCGGGGTCCAGTCCACTGTGCGTCAGTTTGTCGAGTATCAGATCGCACACCGAGTGATCGGACAGTGTTTGGCCGGAGAGGTTGATGGAGTAGCGCAGATGCGGCAAGGTTTTGCGCTGTATGGCCAGGGTCTCGATGGCATTGAAGATGACCCATTTCTCGATTTCCACCGCCAGGCCTAAGCGTTCTGCCGATGGCATGAAGCCCCCGGGCAGAATTATCTCGTTGTTGTCGTCCAGCATACGGATGAGGACTTCATAGGATTCAATCTCGCGCGTGCGGGTATCGACAATCGGCTGGCAGGCAAGGGCGAAGCGCCCGTTTTCGATGGCTTCCTTGATACGCCGCGACCAGCCCATGTCCATGCTCATGGCATTCACGCTGGATTCATCCGCCGGCTTGAAGAGATGTACGCGATTGCGTCCGCCGCGTTTCGCCAAATGACAGGCGATATCGGCCTGGGACAGCACCTGGGTCGGAGACTGAGTCTCGCGCGTGATCATCGCGACGCCGATGGAGCAACCGATATCGACGCGTTCCGCGCCGTGTTTGAAAACGAAGTCCGCGAGTGCCTGGCGGAACGATTCGGCGACATGCACAGCCGCTGGTTCCTGCACGTCATACAGCAGCACGGTAAATTCGTCGCCTCCCAGGCGTGCCGTGAGATCGCTCCTACGCGCGCGTTTCAGCAGTATACCGGCAATATCGATGAGCAGATGATCGCCCGCCGCATGGCCAAGGGTGTCATTCACGTATTTGAAATTGTCCAGATCGATGTACAGCAGGGCGTAGGCCTGGCCGCTGCGTTTTGTGCGTTCCACGGCGCGCTCCAGTTCTGTCTGGAAATAGCTGCGGTTATATAGCCCAGTGAGCCCGTCGTGCTCGGCCACGGACTTGAGATGTTCGACCAGGGCTTTGCGCTCGCTGATATCCGACACCAGGCCGGTATATAACGGTTTGCCTTCCAGGGTGATTTCGCTGACCTTGAGGGCCATGGGAAAGCGCGTGCCATCCTTGTGCCGGCCGGTCACTTCGGCCTCGTGACCGATCAGGCGCTGGATCTCCGCGCGCATGAAGTGTTCCAGATAGCCGTCGCGCTTGTCGCGTGCATCGGTGGGCGGTATGAGCAGGCTGATATCCGCCCCGACGGCCTCGTGTTCGGCATAACCGAACAGCCGCACGGCGGCGGTATTGAGGCTCTCGATGACGCCCGCGGCATCGAACGTCACTATGCCTTCCGCCGCATTGCCCAGGATGGTCTCCAGACGCTGCTGGCGTGTGTGTACCTGCTGGCGCATGCGGTCGAAGGCCTCGATCAGGTCGTGTGTCTCCGTGGTTTGCGTGGCAGGGAGTGTCACGTGGGCATCGCCACGCGCCTCCGCCTTGAGTGCCTGGGCCACGCGTGCCATCGGCCGGCGTACCGTGTGTTCGATCAGAAGGTAAAATGCGATGGTCATTAATATAACGATGGCGAAGACCAGCCAGAGGGTGCGGGAAAGCGTGTTGGCGATCTGCGTCATTTGCGCCATGTCACCGGCGGACTCGGCCAGCAGATTTTCCTCCAACTCGTGCAGCGTGGACCATATCTGCAGAAACAGCGGTTGGATGGTGTTTTTCAGCAGAGGTATGTCGGCGCGCCAGGCGGGGGAATTGTGTACTAAAATGGTCTTCTCGTAGGCGGCGCGCCATTTTTTCTGCTGCACGCGCAGGGTGCCCAAGGCCTCGGCTTGCTGAAATTCCAGCAGCCCTTGCTTATCCATTTCCGCGAGACGGTCCATGTACCCGGTGACGGCTGCGTAGTACTCGTCCACATGCTGCTGCTGGAAACGGGTGCCGTCCTGCCATTCACCCGGAAACAGCCCGGAGCGGAATGACATATAGCTGCGGAAGGACAGGATCATCATGCCCCAAGCATGGCGCGTGGCGGCGAATGCTCGATTGACCTGTTGTTGCGCCGGAATGTCACTCAGGAGATCGGCGTCATCCATGGCGAGGGTGGCGGCATTGTAAAATTCCGTATGCGCGGGCACCAGTTCATCCGTGATGATGGGGATGGCGGGATACAGTTGGTTCGGTTTGGTCCGGATGATCATCAGCCGATCCATCTCATTGCGCAGCTTGGCCAATGCTGCGCTCAGTGTGCGGATGTTTTCCAACGCCTCGGGGGTCTGGCTGTCCCATTGTTTTTTTGGTATGGCCTCGATACCGCCGCGTACATGCTCCAGCAGCGCTATCGTCGCCAGGCGCAGCGGTTCCTCGGGTTGCATCATGTAACGCTGCAGATTATTCTCCGCCAGCCAGATGTCGTTGCTCAGATCTCGTATCAGATTGGTGACTGCATACCGGTCGGTGAGATTGGCGGAGGTGACGGTGGCGGTCGTGCTGACGTGTTTTTGCGCCACCAGCGCCGCGATCAGCAGGCAGGCGGAGAACAGTGCCGAGATATAGAGATTGCGCCCACGGATACTGTTAAGCCCAAGCCTCGCGGCCAGCAGCGAGCTTCTTGTGCCCCCGGTGGTGCAGGTGGGTGAGGCGTTCGGTTCTAGCATGCGATTTGGACTTGCTTATTGCTATTTAGTGGACGGTCTATAGTTGCTGCAAAGACTGTGCCGTTTGGCGGGTATTACGGCGCCGCAATGAGGGCTAAGTGTAGACAGCCACGGGACATTACCCGGCTATTCGCCACTCGACTGCCGTGGACGTGCAGACCTGTTTGGGTAATGGCGGGAGTGCCCGCTCTAGGGTCGACACAGTAGCGATAAGCTAATAGGATGAAATTAAACAACTTTTCTATGAGAACCTCCACCCATGCCGTCTTTTGACGTCGTCTCGGAAATCGACTGGCAGGAAGTGCGCAATGCCGTGGATCAGGCCAATCGGGAGATCGGCACGCGCTTCGACTTCAAGGGCTCGGAGGCGCGCATCGACCAGGCCGAGGGATTGCTGACCCTGCACGCGGACGATGAGTTTAAAGTCAGCCAGGTGAGCGACATACTGCGGAACAAGCTCACCAAGCGAACTATCGACATTGCCAGTCTCGAGGAGCTGGCGGTGGAGAAATCCGCCGGCGGTAAGGCGCGGCAGGAGATCCGTGTACGCCACGGTGTCGACATGGATCTGGCGCGGAAAATCGTCAAAATCATCAAAGATTCCAAGTTCAAGGTGCAGGCGGCGATCCAGGGCGATCAGGTGCGGGTCAGCGGCAAAAACCGCGATGATCTGCAGGCGGTGATGGCCTTGTTGCGCAAGCAGGACCTGGGTTTGCCCCTGCAGTTCACCAATTTTCGTGATTGAGGGCGACGTGGCGGCCCCTGCAGGCAGGGGAAACTTAACTCCATACCGGGAGTCATAGAAAAGGTTGTTGCACGACAGACGGTTGCCGGCTGAGTGGCAAAACATCTTTTTTTAATCTTTTATTTACTATACTGTCCCGTTTCTAAACCTGTACCCACCTTTGCGAGAATTCCTGTGATCAGATCGTTAATGCTAGGACTTGGCCTGTGCGGCGGCCTGCTGACCGTCGTAACCGCCTCCGCCGACGCGGATACCGACAAATTCAAGCTAAAGCTGGTCAGCCAGCTGCCGGAATTTACCATCGACGAGATCAAGTCTTCCCCCATCGCCGGTTTGTATGAAGTGACTATGGGCGGCGAGACGGTGTTGATCAGCGCCGACGGGAAATACCTGCTCACCGGCGACCTGATAGAGATGGCGACGCGCACCAATCTGAGCGAGAAACGACGCGGCAAAAAAATACTTTCCGCCCTCGAACTGGCCGGTGAAAAAGACATGATCGTGATGGGTCCGGCGAAGGCGAAGCACACCATCACCGTCTTTACCGACGTGGACTGCCCCTATTGCGCCAAATTGCACAACGAGGTGCCGGAGTTGACCAAGGCGGGCATCAAGGTGCGTTATCTGCTTTACCCGCGTGCCGGCGTCGGCACGGAGACCTACAAGCGTTCAGTGGCGGTGTGGTGCGCGAAGGACAGAATCAAGGCGGTGGGCATCGCCAAGTCTGGCGG
>JANNJF010000450.1:0-9340 GCA_031405715.1 Gammaproteobacteria bacterium
CGAACAGCAGTTCTTTCGCCGTCGAGTAGACGCGGCGCTGGACCTGCTCGTCCGGCATCGGCTTCGTGAGCTCGGAGAGGACGTTGGTGTCGAGCAGATACATGCCGGGGCTCGCAGTCCCGGCTACTTCTGATCCGCGAAGGGATCGCGGCGTTCGAAGGGGCGTAGACGCATCTCCTCGAGGGTGCGAAAGAACGACTCGTCCTCGATCGCGTCCATGTTCCGGTAGGTGCCGTCGGGCTGCAGCTCGAACTTGCTCCGGTACTCCTCCCAGGTCTCGCGCCTTCCTTCTCGCCGGCCGACCGGGACCTTCTTGCCGCCGATGACCATTGCAGCGGGCAATTCGAGCTTGGCCGCGATCGCCTCGGCGACGAAGTCGCGCAGCGGACGGCCCTGCTCGGCGGCCAGGGCGGGTTCCATACCGCTGGAGATGATCGAAGTGCAGTCCGGTGGATACCTGGGGGAGGACGATATTGTTCGCTTCGAAGACATATACAATCGGCACAATAACTAGTCAGTTTAAGATTTGGGAGGAGAAGCAATGAAAAAGGCACTCATCACCGGCATCACCGGCCAGGATGGCGCGTACCTGGCGGAGTTTCTGCTGGAAAAGGGTTACGAGGTGCATGGCATAAAACGCCGGACCTCGCTGTTCAATACCGATCGTATCGATCACCTTTACCAAGACCCGCACGAGAAAGGTCGCCGCTTCGTCCTGCATTATGGCGACATGACCGATTCCAGCAGTCTGGTGCGCATCATTCAGCTGGTCCAGCCGGACGAGATCTACAATCTGGCCGCGCAGAGCCACGTTGCCGTGTCTTTCGAGGAGCCGGAATACACGGCCAATTCCGACGCGCTGGGGACGTTGCGTGTACTGGAGGCCATACGCATTCTGGGTCTGGAAAAGAAGACGCGTTTCTACCAGGCATCCACCTCGGAATTGTTCGGCAAGGTACAGGAAATTCCGCAGAAGGAAACGACGCCGTTTTACCCGCGCTCTCCCTATGCCGTGGCGAAAATGTATGCCTATTGGATAACGGTAAATTATCGCGAGGCCTATGGCATGTATGCCTGCAACGGTATTCTCTTCAACCACGAATCGCCGGTACGGGGCGAGACATTCGTCACGCGCAAGATTACGCGCGCCTTGGCGCGTATCAAACTGGGTTTACAGGACTGCTTGTTTCTCGGCAACTTGGATGCCAAGCGCGACTGGGGTCACGCCAAGGACTACGTCGAGATGCAGTGGTTGATGTTGCAGCAGGATGAGCCCGAAGATTTTGTTATCGCCACGGGTGTGCAATACAGCGTGCGCGATTTCGTCGATGCGGCGGCCCGCGAGCTGGGCATGACGATCAGCTGGAAGGGCGAGGGTGTCGCAGAAAAAGGCTACGACAACGCCGGCAAGTGTATCGTCGCGGTTGATCCGCGTTATTTCCGTCCAACGGAAGTGGAGACCCTGTTGGGTGATCCGAGCAAGGCCAAGACCAAACTGGGCTGGACGCCCAAGATCGGTTTCAAGCAGCTGGTGGCCGAGATGGTGCGCGAAGACTTGAAGGCATCGGAGCGCGATGAACTGGTCAAGCGTCATGGCTATACCGCTTTCGATTTCCATGAATAACGCCATGCATCCCTCTGCCAAGATCTATGTCGCTGGCCATCGCGGTTTGGTCGGCTCGGCCCTTGTACGACGTCTGCAGGCGGGCGGTTACACCAACCTGATCACCCGAACCCATGCCGAGCTCGACCTGACCGATCAGCATGCGGTAGTGACATTTTTCGCCACGGAAAAACCGGAGTTCGTATTTCTGGCCGCAGCCAAGGTCGGCGGCATCCACGCGAATAACACCTATCCCGCCGATTTCATTTATCTTAACCTGATGATCGAATGCAACATCATACATGCCGCTTATGTGAACAAGGTAAGCAAGCTCCTGTTCCTGGGATCCAGTTGCATTTATCCGAAGAACGCCCCGCAGCCGATGAAGGAAGAATATCTACTCACGGGTCTGCTCGAACCGACCAATGAACCCTATGCCCTGGCCAAGATTGCCGGCATCAAAATGTGCGCCGCCTACAATCGCCAGTACGGTACGAATTTCATTAGCGTTATGCCCACCAATCTGTATGGGTTGGGCGACAATTACGATCTACAGAATTCGCATGTGCTGCCTGCGCTCGTCCGCAAGATGCACGAGGCTAAGGTGCAGGGCAATATGGAGGCGGTTGTCTGGGGCACAGGTGCGGTACGCCGAGAGTTTTTATTCAGCGATGATCTGGCGGACGCCTGCGTATTTCTTACGGAAAAATGTGATGCCAAAGACATCGGCGAATTTGTGAATATTGGTGTGGGAAAGGACGCTACAATTCGAGAGTTAGCAGAGTTGGTCGCTGAAACAGTTGGCTTCGAAGGTCGACTTGTTTTCGATACCACCAAGCCTGACGGCACACCACGCAAGTTGCTGGACGTATCTCGCTTGAGTGCCTTTGGCTGGGAAGCGCAAACTAGCCTTGAAAAAGGATTAGCAGTCGCCTACAGCGACTACCTATCGAAATTCTCATAACCCCGGATATCCATGACGACCCTGCATAAACTCTGGCACATGCTTGCCCTCGAACAGCGCCGCTCGGCCATTCTATTGCTGGTCTTGATGCTGGTCGGCATGCTATTGGAGACTCTGGGCATCGGTCTCATCATTCCTGCGCTGGGCGTGATGGCGGAGGGAGACTTGGCTACCCGATATCCGGTGTTGGTGCCATGGCTAAATGCCCTTGGTAATCCCCGCCATGACCAATTGATTATAGCCGGCATGTCGGTGTTGGTTGGGGTGTATGTGATCAGAACACTGTTCCTTGGTTTTCTCGCTTGGTGGCAGGCACGCTTTGCCTTTGAACTGCAGGCCAGCATTTCCCAGCGATTGTTTATCGGCTATTTGCGTCAGCCATACACGTTTCATTTGCAACGTAATTCGGCACAGCTGATAAATAACGTGGTGACCGAAACCAATCAATTCACACACAGTGGGCTCATCGCGGGGATGACCTTGCTCACCGAGATTCTGGTGCTGATCGGCATTTCGGCGCTGCTTCTTGTAGTTGAGCCACTCGGCGCGATATTGGTGGTTAGTACTCTCGGCTTGGCCGGTTGGGGTTTTAACCGCCTCACTCACGCACATATCCTGCGTTGGGGAGAAATGCGTCAGCACCATGAAGCTCTACGCATCCAGCACCTGCAGCAAGGGTTAGGTGGTGCCAAGGATGTCAAATTATTGGGGCGTGAAAGTGATTTCCTGGCCCAATGTCGGCTGCATAACAGCGGTATTGCCCGGGTGGGCCAACGCCAAACCGCGTTGCAGGCATTGCCTCGACTGTGGTTGGAATTGCTCGCAGTGATCGGGCTCGCGGCTCTGGTGCTTGTGATGCTTAAGCAAGGCAAGCCGTCGGAGGCGCTATTGCCGACACTGGGTTTATTTGCCGCCGCCGCGTTTCGCCTTATGCCTTCGGTCAGCCGCGCATTGGGCGCCATGCAAAGCGTGCGATATACCTTGCCGGTGATTGATACACTGTACAGTGAGCTATGTCTGTTGGACACAGCAAAGCTGCCACAACGTGGCGAACCTCTGCTATTCAAAAACGCCCTGACCATCAATAAAGTGAGTTTTCGATATCCTGATGCCGAGGCAAAGACCTTGCAGAATATCAGCCTTGCGATCCCCCACGGCGCGTCAGTGGGTTTTATCGGGGGTAGTGGCGCGGGCAAAAGCACCCTGGTGGATATCATCCTCGGTTTGCTCACTCCGGAAAGCGGTGTCGTGCATGTGGACGGCATCGACATTCAGACCCAGCTGCGTGACTGGCAGGATAAGATCGGATATGTGCCTCAGTCGATTTTCCTCACCGACGACAGCTTGCGCCGCAACGTCGCTTTTGGTTTACCTAACGATCAGATTGACGAAGCCGCCGTCTGGCGTGCACTTCGTGCCGCACAGCTGGAACAGTTTGTCAGAGACCTGCCAGAAGGCATCGACTCACTGGTTGGCGAGCGCGGCATTCGTCTTTCCGGCGGTCAGCGTCAGCGTATTGGTATCGCGCGCGCTCTCTACCATGACCCATCGGTATTAGTACTGGATGAGGCCACTAGCTCCCTCGACACCGATACCGAACGCGGCATTATCAATGCCGTGCGCGCTTTACAAGGTGAAAAAACTATCATCATAGTTGCCCACCGCCTCTCCACTGTTGAGCACTGCAACCACCTGTTCCGTCTCGAACGGGGCCAAGTGGTGGAAGAGGGGGAAACGGCGATCATGTTAGGAAAGGATTCAGTAGTATTGGCCGATCATTTCAGGAAGGCCGAGTGACGGTTGAATCCAAAACTTATAATCCCGAAAAAGTGGTTGGTTGCCATTACCATGAAGTGCTGAGGATTCACCGGACTATGATGAATAATCATTGCTCAGGCATTCATACGCAGGTGGTGAGCATTAATCAAGTGAATGCGATCGAGTCTCGAATGGTCTCTGCAGTGACCTCAGATTAAATCATTAGATTGCAATTAAGACTTGCGCTTCATACTTTTTACTGTAGACGCCCGTGCTTAGGAAACATTATGTGTAGTGATCTTTATAGTCTGGATCATCCTAAGATCAGTGTCATCACGCCGTCATTGAACCACGGGCGATTTTTACGAGAGACGATAGAGTCGATCGTGAGCCAGTCCTACAGAAATTTTGAACATATAGTTGTCGATGGTGCTTCCACCGATGAAACGCTCGATATTCTGAGGCAATACCCTCACATTCGGTGGATATCGGAGCCAGACAGCAGCATTCTGGAGGCGTATCAAAAGGGGTTTGATATGGCGCGTGGGGAGTACATCATCCAATGTTGCGTGTCGGATGGTTTCCTGGATAAGCACTGGTTCAGAAAATGTATTGAAATTCTGGATAAGGACATCGAGACCACGGTGGTATGGGGGTTTCCTCAGTATATGTCGGAGGCCGGAGATCTGCAGAATTTGACGTACCAGGAATTCTTTAATGATCCCCCGCCGCAGAAACAAGAATTTATAGCCTTGTGGTTGGCGAATGGTTTTGTGCTGCCGGAAGGGAATTATTGTGCTCGTAGCGAGATCCTTAAACGATGTTTGCCAAATGGACAGTCTGAAAAGCATTTTCAGATTCATTTACATCTCGGCATTATGTACCAACTGATAGTGCAGGGTTATTGCCCTTATTTTCTTCCCGTAGTCGCCAACTTTGGCCGTATGCATCATGATCAACGTGGCCAACGTTTGATAACTATAGAGAAACCGGCGGCGTCCCTGTACTTCAGGTCCGTGCATGACTACGGGAAGCGATTACTCCAAGGCGAGGTAACGCATCATTTTCGCAATGGCCACTCAGAAGTAATAGGAGAAATAAGGCCGAATGATCTGTGGCGCCTGCGCAAGAAGATCTGGCGTCACAAGATTTTCCGATCCCCTTTGCTTCAGATCAGTTTGTTTACCATAGTGCAGAAGATCGGAAAGAGGATACAAAGGGCTTTGCGTGTCTTTGAATAGAGCAGACCAGGACTCGGATTGATTGTCAGACGCAGATACTCCGCCAAGTATATGGACGCCGAATAATGCCGTTTCTGGATGAAAGTCGATGGTTTGAATTCTATGACAAATCGGCTCAGTCGAGCACAAAAACACCAGCGTTATTTCTGGATCGGGATGGAGTTGTCATAGTAGAGAAACATTATTTACGCGATCCGGCGCAGGTTGAGCTGTATCCTGGTATTTCTGAGATGTTTAAATCCTTGCACGAGTTCAAAGTCCCGATTGTGCTCGTCACAAACCAATCCGGCATCGGTCAGAAATTGTTTGGATGGCCCGAATACGATTTAGTGCACCGGCGCATGCTCGGCCTATTGAAGATGGATAGACCTTTCGCCGCAACCTACGCTAATGCCTATCACCCTACCGACACGGAAGCATCATGGCGAAAACCAAATCCCGGCATGATCCTGCAGGCGGCAGCGGATTTAAATATCTGTCTTGAATCATCGGTTATGGTGGGGGATAAATGTGTGGATCTTGAGGCAGCTACCCGCGCGGGGGTCAAGCAACTCATTCATGTAAAGACCGGCCACGGCGCAAGCGAGCGACAAACTGTTGTCAGGAATTTCCCGCAGGCTGAGTTGATCGACTCATTGGCCAAGCTTAATCTTGATATGTTACGCAGGCAATTAACCCAGACTGATGGGCCATAACTGTTTTTATTTTTGACGAGGCGCGAATGAAGGTTTCAGACACCAAAACAATCGATGTCATTTTGGTAAATCCTGGCAGCAGGCAAGCGGTGTATCAAGAACTCGGCGACAAATTCTCCGCCATTGAGCCACCATCCCTGGCAGGGCTCTTCGCTAATTATCTGAGGCGAAAAGGACAGACAGTCGCGATCGTTGACGCGCCTGCGCACAACCTCAGCCCAGAGGGCACAGCAAAGTTCGTCGCAGAAAACTATCGGCCGACGTTGATCGTCATGGTGGTATACGGCTTCCAGCCTTCCGCGTCGACTCAGAATATGCCGGCAGCAGGAGAAACATGTCGTGCTCTAAAAAAAATTATTCCTGATTGCCGCATTCTAATGACTGGCACGCATCCCGCGGCACTACCTGAGCGTACATTAAACGAAGAGGCCATTGACTTCGTCTGCGACCGCGAAGGTCCAGAAACTATTTTTCAAGTCACGCGCGCATTGAAGACGGGCGATACCTTCTTTTCCGATATCCCAAGCCTATGGTATCGGATTGGTGGAATTACCATGTCTAACCCACCTGGCCCCCTGATGGATGACCTCGATGCTGAAATGCCAGGCGTGGCCTGGGATCTGTTGCCGATGGACAAGTACCGCGCCCATAACTGGCATTGTTTTGAACACATTTTCGACCGCTGGCCTTATGTGTCTATGCACACCACCCTCGGGTGTCCTTACAAATGTACATTCTGCTGTATCAATGCACCATTTGGAAAGTCTTCCTATCGCATGTGGTCCCCGGATACGGTGATCAAGGAAATAGATATCCTCGTCACCCAATATGGCGTAAAGAACATCAAGTTTGTCGATGAGATGTTCGTTCTGAATCGAAACCATGTCATAGGTATTTGCGACCACATCATCGAACGTGGGTACGACCTCAATATCTGGGCCTATGCCCGTGTCGATACAGTTAAAGATGAATTTTTAGATAAACTGAATCGCGCCGGCTTCAGATGGTTGGCTTTGGGCATCGAATCCGGAAGCAAACACGTGCGTGATGGTGTCGAAAAAGGAAGATTTGGCTCGGCCGACATTATAAAAGTGGTGAAAAAGATTCAGGATGCCGGAATAAACGTTATCGGCAACTACATCTTCGGTTTGCCGGACGACACGCTTCAGTCCATGCAGGAAACTCTCGACTTGGCATTAGAGGCAAATTGCGAATTCGCTAATTTCTACTGTGCGATGGCATATCCGGGCTCAAAGCTCTACTCGATGGCGCTTGAGAAAAGCTGGCAGTTGCCGGACTCCTGGATTGGTTACTCCCAACACAGCTATGAAACGTTGCCATTGAGGACAGATGTCCTCACGAGTGCGCAAGTCCTTAAGTTCCGCGATGACGCCTTCATGACGTATTTTTCTAATCCCGGCTATCTTGCCTTTGTGGAAAAAAAATTCGGGCCCGACGTCGTGCAACACCTCAACGACATGACAAAGATACGGCTAAAAAGGAAGATTCTGGGCGACTGACCCACCGTGCCTCCGGATATGGTAAAGTAAAATGAATAGCATTAATTCTGTATGATCATCACGCGCACCCCATTCCGAATCTCATTTTTCGGTGGCGGCACTGACTACCCAGCCTGGTACCAAGAACACGGCGGTGTGGTCCTGGCAACCACAATTGACAAGTATTGCTATATCACCTGTCGCTACCTCCCTCCATTTTTCGAACACAAGCACCGTATCGTGTATTCTCGTATCGAGAACGTGAGACGTCTGGAGGATATTGAACATCCCGCGGTACGCGCTGTTCTCAGTTGGGCAAACTGCGAAAAAGGGCTAGAAGTGCACCACGATGGTGATCTGCCCGCCCGATCGGGGCTTGGCTCCAGTTCGTCCTTCACGGTTGGTCTCGTTCATGCGCTAGCTGCGCTGCAAGGTAAATATATATCGAAAGAAGAACTTGCAGCGAACGCGATTTACATCGAACAGGAAATAATCAAAGAAAACGTTGGTTCACAGGACCAGATATCGGCGGCATTTGGCGGTTTTAATCGTATCGAGTTCAAGCGCGATGGCAGTTTCCACGTGTCTCCAATCATCTTCGTCAAAGAACGTTTGCATGAACTTCAGAGCCATCTAATGCTTTGCTTTACAGGGTTCTCCAGAATTGCGTCCGATATCGCTAAGTCGAAAATCGACAACTTCAAGAGCCGCGAGGATGTACTTGGGCGAATGAAAGATATGGTCGATGAGGCCATTCAACTTCTCCAGAACACATCTATTCCCATCGACGAATTTGGAAAGTTACTGCATCAAACGTGGTTGTACAAACGCAGTCTTTCCAGAAAAGTTTCGACTTCCGAAATTGACCTGCTTTATGAAAGAGCAATAGCGGCTGGAGCAACTGGGGGAAAGTTACTGGGCGCAGGCGGTGGCGGATTCCTTTTGCTTTTTGTAAGCCCAGAAAAACAGCCGCAGGTTCGTGAACAGCTTAAGCATTTAGTCCACGTCCCATTCGACTTTGAAGTCTCTGGCAGTCGGGTTGTCCTCTATCAACCGAACGGATTATCCTGAGGTCAATATGAAGAATAGCTATGAGCTAGGGGGCAGTGACTTGTCGCGTTATGAGTTCCATCTACGAGAAATATTGCAGATGCCCATAAACATTGCTTTCAGAAAGCAGTTTCAGCGGTTGAGTTCTTGCGAAATGTCTGTATTGGCTCAAGACACCAGGTAACAAATCATGACGAACACCAAAAATAGTCAGAAAGCAGTTAGTGACCCTGCCACCTTACTCAATAAAGCCAAGTGGGTTTGGCGGGAAACCATCAAGGTGCATCGCCGCGCTCCCGAAACACGGCTTGCTTCATCGTTGTCTCCCGTGGAGATTTTTGTCGCACTATATTACGGTGGAGTGCTGCGTTTTGATCCCAAGAATCCACGCGCCGAGGAGCGTGATCGATGTGTTATCAGCAAGGGGCATGGTTCCATCTGCATGTACCCGATCCTCGCCGACCTTGGCTTCTTTCCGGTAGCCGAACTCGATCGGGTATGTATGGCAGGCGGCATCCTTGGCGGAATTC
>JANNJF010000451.1:0-1436 GCA_031405715.1 Gammaproteobacteria bacterium
TGATCTTACCCCGAATTCCCGGACACCCCCTTAAGAGAATATACTCTTAACCCAAGGTGACCCATGAAAACAAAGAAAGACATCAAGAAAACCGTACCGAAGACCCGCAACCACTACACCCCCGAGTTCCGGAAACAAGCCCTGGAACGCGCAGAAAAGGACGGTATCGCCGCTGTCGCCCGGGATCTGGGCCTACAGGAAAGCCAACTCTACACCTGGCGGTCTAAGCAGCGGCTGGAAGGCCTGACCACGGAAGAGCAGAAGCTCCAACACTCAGAACTCGCCCGGCTCAAGCGCGATCTCGCCCGGGTGGAAGAGGAAAACGCTTTCCTAAAAAAAGCGGCGGCGTACTTCGCGAAACAACCGAAGTGAAGTACGCCCTAATACAACGCCATGAACAGCAGCATACGGTGGCGCTGATGTGCCGGGCACTCACCGTCTCACGCAGCGGCTACTATGACTGGCGCGGTCGTCCACCGTCCGAACGGGCCCAAGCCAACGCCCGCCTGACGGCGGATGTGCACCGGGTCTATACGGAACACAAAGCGCGTGCCGGCGCTCCGCGCATCACCCAACACCTGCGCAACGAAGGCCAGACAATCGGCAAGAATCGAGTAGCCCGCGTCATGCACACCGAGCAGTTGCGCGCCAAGGCCGCGCGCAAATACAAAGCAACGACCCACTCCAACCACAACCTGCCGGTCGCACCCAACCTGCTGGAACAAGACTTCACCGCCACGGCGGCGAACCAGAAATGGGTAAGTGACATCACCTATATCTGGACCGACGAAGGCTGGCTGTACCTGGCGGTAGTCTTGGACCTCTATTCCCGCCTCGTGGTGGGTTGGGCCATGTCCGAACGCATGACCGCAGGCTTCGTGTGTGAGGCGCTCAGCATGGCACTCTGGCGACGAAAATGGCCGATCGGCGTCATTCTTCATTCTGATCGCGGCAGTCAGTACTGTTCCGCCGACCATCAGCGCCTGCTGCGGGACCATCAACTGCGGTGCAGAATGAGCAAAAAAGGCGACTGCTACGAGAGCCTGCCCCACGAAGTGCTTTGGGCACAACGCCGCCATGGAGTCTTGGAACCACAGCCTCAAGGTCGAAGCCATCCACGGTGAACGTTTCATCACGCGCGATATGGCCAAGGCACAGGTGTTCGATTACATCGAAGTCTATTACAATCGGCGTCGCCTGCACTCAAGGCTTGGGTATCTGTCACCCGAAACGTTTGAGGCACGCCAAGCGGCATAATGTGAAACGGCTTAATGGGGTGTCCGGAGAAGCGGGGTAAGATCAAACAGTGGAGGTGCTCAGCAATACCGCTGCGCAGGTTGCCGCCGCCAGCAGAAATTTCCGGAGTATTGGCAGGTTCCTGCTCATTCGTTTCTGGTCCCTCAATGGAACGCTAGCGTCGTGGCTCACTCTGTTTG
>JANNJF010000452.1:0-3942 GCA_031405715.1 Gammaproteobacteria bacterium
CCCCCACGCGCACGCGCGCGCCCAAAACACCGGCACCGCGGCGCACCGCGGGTCCGCGGAAGACGCGTGGAACAAGAAATTCGCCGACTACAAGAAGGCCCATCCGGAACTGGCGGCGGAGTTCGAGCGCCGTGTGATCAAGGGCGAACTGCCCAAGGACTGGTCGGCCAAGGCGCAAGAGTTCGTGAAGAGCGTCGATGCCAAGGCCGAGACCATCGCCTCGCGCAAGGCGTCGCAGAACGCACTCAACGGTTTGGGTCCGGTGCTGCCGGAATTCCTCGGCGGTTCCGCCGATCTGGCCGGCTCCAACCTGACCCTCTGGAAGGGCTCGAAGGGTGTGAGCAACACCGTGTCCGACGGCAACTACATCTACTACGGCGTGCGCGAATTCGGCATGTCGGCCATGATGAACGGCATCGCCCTGCACGGCGGTTTTATCCCCTACGGCGCCACCTTCCTGATGTTCTCCGAATATGCGCGCAATGCCCTGCGCATGGCGGCGCTCATGAAGATCCGTTCGATCTTCGTGTACACCCACGACTCCATCGGCTTGGGCGAAGACGGCCCGACGCACCAGGGCGTGGAACAGACCGCGACCCTGCGCATGATTCCCAACATGTCCGTGTGGCGTCCGTGTGACGCAGTGGAAAGTGCGGTGGCGTGGAAGTTCGCCGTGGAGCGCAAGGCCGGTCCGAGCTGTCTGATTTTCTCGCGCCAGAATCTGCCACATCAGACACGCGACGCGGCGAAGCTCGCCAACATCGCCCGCGGCGGTTATGTGCTGAGCGAGGCCGAGGGTGGCAAGCCCCAGGCCATCATCATCGCCACCGGCTCGGAAGTCGGCCTCGCCATGGAGGCGCAGAAGCTGCTGGCCGCCAAGGGTAAGAAAGTGCGCGTGGTGTCCATGCCGTCGACCAACCAGTTCGACGCCCAGGATGCGGCCTACCGTGACAGCGTATTGCCCAAGGGTGTGAAGCGCGTGGCGGTCGAGGCCGGTGTTACCGACGGCTGGTACAAGTACGTCGGCCTCGACGGCAAGGTCGTGGGCCTGGATCGCTTCGGCGAATCGGCGCCCGCTCCCGCACTGTTCAAGCACTTCGGCTTTACTGCCGAGAATGTCGCCAAGGCGGTCGAAGAGATTTTGTAAGAAATTAGGAACCGCAGATGAACGCGGATAAACGCAGATACAGAACAAAAACAGATTTTATTATTAATCGGCGTTTATCTGTGGTTTCAACAATCTTTTAAATTTAACTTTCTGGAGATTCGGCAATGGCAATTAAAGTTGGTATCAATGGTTTCGGCCGCATCGGTCGTATGGTATTCCGCGCAGTGGCGAAGGACTTCAAGGACATCGAGATCGTCGCCATCAATGACCTGCTCGAGCCCGACTACCTGGCCTACATGCTGAAGTATGACTCCGTGCACGGCCGTTTCAACGGCGACATCTCCGTTGAAGGTGGCAAGATGGTGGTGAACGGCAAGAAAATCCGCCTGACCGCCGAGCGCGACCCCGCCAACCTGAAGTGGAGCGAGGTGGGTGCCGACATCGTGATCGATTGCACCGGCTTTTTCCTCACCACGGAATCCTGCCAGGCCCACATCAAGGCCGGCGCCAAGAAGGTGGTGCAGTCGGCACCCAGCAAGGACGAGACCCCGATGTTCGTGTACGGCGTGAACCACAAGAAATACGCCGGCGAAGCCATCATCTCCGCCGCCTCCTGCACCACCAACTGCCTGGCCCCGGTGGCCAAGGTGCTGAACGACAACTTCGGCATCAAGCGCGGCCTGATGACCACGGTGCACGCCGCCACCGCCACCCAGAAAACCGTCGACGGTCCGTCCACCAAGGACTGGCGCGGTGGCCGCGGTATCCTGGAAAACATCATCCCGTCCTCCACCGGTGCCGCCAAGGCCGTGGGCAAGGTGCTGCCGGAACTCAACAAGAAGCTCACCGGCATGGCCTTCCGCGTGCCGACCTCGGACGTGTCCGTGGTCGACCTGACGGTGGAGCTGAACAAAGAAGCCACCTACGAGCAGATCTGCGCCGCCATGAAGAAGGCCTCGGAAGGCGAGTTGAAGGGCGTGTTGGGTTACACCGACGAGAAGGTGGTGTCCACCGACTTCGTCGGCAACAGCACCCCCTCCACCTTTGATGCCGAAGCCGGCATCGCACTGGACTCCACCTTCGTGAAGGTCGTGGCCTGGTACGACAACGAGTACGGTTATACCTGCAACATGCTGCGCATGGTGCAGCACGTAGCCAAGTAATTCAGTAGCAAGTGACAAGTAACAAGTAGCAAGGAAAGTCTTTCCTTGCTACTTGAAGGGGCGCGCAGCGCCCCGGCCTTGCTACTTGCTACTATTTTTTGAGGAGTGCCGTGACATGTCCGTAATCAACATGACTGATCTCGATCTTGCCGGTAAGCGCGTGCTTATCCGTCAGGATCTGAATGTTCCCATCAAGGACGGCAAGGTCACCAGCGACAAGCGTATCCGCGCGAGTCTGCCGACCATCGAAAAGGCCATGAAGGCCGGCGCCCGGGTGATGTTGATGTCGCATCTGGGCCGCCCCACCGAAGGCGAGTACAACGAGGAGTTTTCCTTGAAGCCCGTCGCCGATCACCTGTCCGGTCTGCTGGGCAAGGAAGTGCGGCTGGTCAAGGATTACCTCGACAAGGCGCCGGTGATGCAAGACGGCGACGTGGTGATCCTGGAAAACGTGCGCTTCAACAAGGGCGAGAAGAAGGATAGCGAGGACCTCGCGAAAAAATACGCGGCCTTGTGTGACGTATACGTAATGGACGCCTTCGGCACCGCGCACCGTGCCCAGGCCTCGACCCACGGCGTCGGACTCTACGCACCCGTGGCCTGTGCCGGTATCCTGCTCGCCGCCGAACTCGACGCCCTCGGCAAGGCGTTGGCCAACCCCAAGCGTCCGTTGGTGGCCATCGTCGGTGGTTCCAAGGTGTCGACCAAGCTCACGGTGCTCGAATCGCTGTCCAAGATCGTCGATCAGTTGATCGTCGGCGGTGGCATCGCCAATACCTTCATTGCGGCGGCCGGTCACAATGTTGGCAAGTCGCTGTACGAGTCCGACCTGATCGACACCGCCAAAAAGCTCAGTGCCGATGCCAAGGCACGCGGTGGTGATATCCCGGTGCCGACCGATGTGGTGTGCGGCAAGGAGTTCTCCGAGACCGCCAAGGCCACGCTGAAGAAGGCCAGCGAAGTCACCAACGACGACATGATTTTCGATGTCGGCCCCGAGACCTCGAAGCAGTTCGCCGAGATACTCAAAAAGGCCGGCACCATCGTGTGGAACGGCCCGGTGGGTGTGTTCGAGTTCGACCAGTTCGGCGAGGGCACCAAGGCCATGGCCATAGCGATAGCCGAGAGCCCGGCCTTCTCCATCGCCGGCGGCGGTGACACCCTGGCCGCGGTAGCCAAGTACAAGATTGCCGACAAGATTTCCTACATCTCCACCGGTGGTGGCGCCTTCCTCGAATTTCTCGAAGGTAAGCAGTTGCCGGCGGTGGTGATGCTGGAAAAACGTGCAAAGAACTAGTTCATTAATGATTGCCGCTCGCACCGGGATGGCTGGAAGCGCTTTGAGCGCCTCCTTTGTGCCGGTAGTGAGCAGTGCATGTAAGGGGTTTCCCTTTGTTTAGACGAACTAAGATTGTCGCCACCCTCGGTCCTGCCACCGACGACCCCAAGATACTGGACAAGCTAATCGAGGCGGGTGTCGATGTGGTGCGCCTCAACTTCTCCCACGATCTCGCCGAAGTCCACATGAAGCGCGCCGAAATGGCGCGCGATCGTGCCCAGGCCCACGGGCGCCAGGTGGGCGTGCTGGTGGACCTGCAGGGTCCGAAGATCCGCATCGGCAAATTCGCCAACGGCCCCATTACGCTGCAGGTCGGTGAAACATTTACCATC
>JANNJF010000453.1:0-15968 GCA_031405715.1 Gammaproteobacteria bacterium
GGTGCGCATCCTCGGCATACCGTCCGGTCGCGAACTGCGGCGCATTCCGGTGTTCTGCCCCGACCCTATGTCCGGCTGGGGCATGACCAACGAATCCAAGAGCATCATGGGCACCAAGGCCGACGGCAGCCTGCGCTACACCGTCGGCGACACCCATCACGTGCACGGCTCGTATGCCGACGGCACCTACGACGGTAAATATTTCTGGGTGAACGACAAGATCAACAGCCGCATCGGCCGCATCCGCGGCGACACCTTCGAGGCGGACAAAATCATCGAACTGCCGAATGTCCAGGGTTTCCACGGCATCTTCCCGGACAAGCGCGACCCGGTGGATCCGAAGATCAACCACACCACGCGCGTATTCTGCGGCTCCGAGTTTCACCTGCCGCACCCGAACGACGGCAGCAACATGGGCGACCCGACCAAGTATTATGCGGTCTTTACCTGTGTCGACGCCGAGACCATGGAGGTGCGCTGGCAGTGCAAGGTCGACGGCAACATGGACCTGACCGCCACCTCCTTCGACGGCAAGCTGGCCGCGTCCAACCAGTACAACACCGAGGGTGGCGTGGTGTACGCCAACATGATGTCGGCGGAGCGCGACTCGTGCGTGTTCTTCAACATCGAGCGCATCGAGAAGGCGGTGCAGGCCGGCAAGGTGTTCAAGCTGCCCGGCTCGAACGTGCCCATCGTGGATGGCACCAAGGCCGCCAACGCGGATCCGAAGACCGCCCTGACCTGCTACGTGCCGATACCGAAGAACCCGCACGGCGTGAACGCGAGCCCCGACGGTAAGTACTTCATCTGCGCCGGCAAGCTCTCGCCCACCGCCAGTGTCATCGAGCTGGCCAAGGTGCTCGACTGGTTCGAGGGCAAGGTGAAAGAGCCGCGCGACACCGTGATCGCCGAACCGGAAATCGGCTTAGGCCCCTTGCATACCGCCTTCGACGGCCGCGGCAACGCCTACACCACGCTGTTCCTGGACAGCCAGGTGGTGAAGTGGAACGTGGACGCCGCGATCAAGGCCTACGCCGGCGACAAGAATGCCAAGGTGGTCCTCGACCGCATCGACGTGCACTATCAGCCGGGTCATCTGAACGCTTCCATGAGCGAGACCAAAGAGGCCGACGGTAAGTGGCTGACAGTGGGCTGCAAGTTTTCCAAGGATCGCTATCTGCCGGTGGGTCCGCTGCATCCGGAGAACGAGGTGATGATCGACATCTCCGGCGACAAGATGCGCACGGTGCATGAATCGCCGGTGTGGCCGGAGCCGCACGACTTCATCATCGTCAAGCGCGACCGCATCAAGACCCGCCAGGTGTACAACCTCGACGAGTTCCCCAATGCCACCAAGGACATGAACGGCTCCAAGGTGGTGCGCAATGGGAAAAAAGTCACGGTGCACATGACCTCGGTGGCACCGGCCTTCGGCCTCACCGAATTCAAGGTGAAGCTGGGCGACGAGGTGACCATCATCCTCACCAACCTGGACAAGATCGAGGACCTGGGCCATGGCTTTGCCATCCCGAAATACAACGTCAGCTTCATCGTCAATCCGCAGGAGACCAAGTCGGTAACGTTCAAGGCCGATAAGCCGGGCGTGTACTGGTGTTACTGCACGCACTTCTGCCACGCCTTGCATCTCGAGATGCGCAGCCGCATGCTGGTGGAGCGCGGCGGCTTGCCGCCGCTTTCGTAGCGGGAGCTTGCTCCCGCACACGGTTTCGGTGGCCGCGTCATACAGGATAAGCCACCCACAGCTTGAATTAGGATACTGAACCGCCAAGGACGCCAGAAAGACTTCTTTCACCAACACAACATGGCGCTCTTGGCGGTTAATTTCTCATTGTTAGGAGCCAGCGGAATGCAACGTGCTCTACTGGGACGGATAGCCGCGATAGTGTTGGTTGGTTTGTCGGGCAGCGACGCCGCGCCGGCCTATGCCGCTACGGACATGAGCGTAGCGGCGGCGATCAACCAGGCCGGCCGCCAGCGCATGCTGTCGCAACGCCAGGCCAAGGCGTGGCTGATGATAGGCCTCGGTGTCGCGCCGGACCGCGGGCAGGCCATCCTCAAGGAATCCACAACCCGGTTCGACACCCAACTCACCGAACTGAAGAAGTACGTACCCACCAGTGACGTGCGCCGTGCCCTGTCCGGGCTCGAACGGGAATGGGCCGACTACCGCGCCCTGCTCGACACCCCGCCGGCGCTTGCCTCGGCCGGGCGCCTGTATCAGCAGGGCAACGCCGTGCAGGCGGCGGCCCATCGCCTGACGCTCGCCTACGAGAAGATCAGTGACGCTCCGGACGACCGGCTGGTGAATATCGCGGGCCGCCAGCGCATGCTGTCGCAACGGCTGGCGACGTTCTACCTGTTTCAGGCGTGGGGAGTGAACAGCGTGGCCGCCCGCATGGAAATGAATTTCGCGCGCGCCGAGTTCGCCTCCGGCATGCATCAACTCTCTACCACGTTGCACCGGAGTCCGGACATCAAGGCGACGGTGGAACAGCTCGACCGGGAATGGCTGGTCTATCGCGACGCCCTGGCGCAGCCGCGTGATGCCGCCGGGCAGCGGCGCGCGGCGGCTGAGATCGTCACACTCAGCGAACAGGTGCTGGCGACGGCGGAACGGTTGGTCGCATTGTACGAGGCTCAGGCCGTGGCGGGCCAGTCGCCAAGACCTGCTAACACTAGGGAACCTCTGAACAAGTAGCAAGAACGATCATGCTTCGTCCCCTCTCCTTAGGGAGAGGGCCAAGGGTGAGGGAAAAATGCATGATTATCCCCCTCACCCTAACCCTCTCCCCCGAAGTGCACGGGCCCCCTTCGGGGAGGCACAAACCGCACGGAGAGGGGACGTTCAGAGGTTTCCTGGAGACTTTAGAGGTTATGAGGCCGGCAGTATTTCGGCAAAATTGACGTCCGTCAAACCGTCAACCGCGTCCACATCCTATCCTCCGGTTTTGTATAATCACGTGCCTGGTATCATGAACGTTCTGGTCTCGTTGCTGTTGTCTTCCCTCGCCGGTCTGCTGTTGACCTTCGCTGGTGCCTCCGTGGCCAACGCCGACGTTGGTTCCTACGAGGCACCGCTGCCGATCCAGCTGTCGACGGACCCGGATCTGTGCGCCCACGCCCCGTGTCGCGAGGTGATCGCCGGCGCCGTCAGCTTCTCCAAGCGCATGGGCCGGCCGAGTTACGTCGAGGCCTATGGCAGCGTCGCCGGCCAGCAGCAGCTCATCGGTTACGTGTTTCTGTCCACCGACATCGTGGATATCCCGGCCTACTCCGGCAAGCCGGTGGTCACCCTCATCGGTATGGATACCAAGGGCATCATCACCGGTATCCGCATCCTCAAGCACAGCGAGCCGATACTGCTGGTGGGCATCCCCGAGGGCGAGCTCACCAAATTCACCAAACAGTATGTCGGTAAGTTCGTCGGCGACAAGATCGAAATCGGCAAGGCACGGGAGGGCGAGGGCTTCATCGGCGTGGATGCCATCAGCGGCGCCACCGTCACCGTCATCGCCGAGAACCAGGTGATCCTGCGCAGCGGTGTGGCTGTCGCCCGGCAGGTGGGTATCCTCAGGGCGCGGGTGCGGCCGCCGGCGCGCTTTACCAACCTGCAGGAGACGCGCGACTGGAAGGCGCTCGTTAAAGAAGGCAGTGTGCAGCGGCTGCGCGTGCAGCCGGGGGATGTGGGCATGGAGCGCACCGGCCAACCCTACATCGATCTCTATTTCGGATATTTGAACGCCCCGGTCGTCGGCCGCAGTATCCTCGGCGACGACAACTACCGGCGCCTGATGGCCGATCTCAAGCCGAACGAACATGCGATCTTCATCGTCGCCAACGGCAGCGCCTCGTTCAAGGGCTCCGGCTTTGTACGCGGTGGTATCTATGACCGCATCCAGGTGGCGCAGGAGCACGACAGTTACACTTTCCGCGACACCGATTATCTTAACCTCTATGGCATTCAGGCCGAGGACGCGCCCGAGTACCGGGAGTCCGGCATCTTCATCGTGCGCGGCGCCAACTTCAGCGCCGCCTGGCCGTGGAGTTTCGTTTTCCTCGCCAACCGTGTCGACCAGGAAACCGGTGCCAAGACCTTCATCAACTTCGACAAGGAGTACTGGCTGCCGGCCGCCTACCTCGAGGGTGATCGGCCGGTGGTCGAGCGGCCGGAACCGACCTGGTTACGGGTATGGAAGGTCAAGCAGTGGGATGTGCTGCTGTTCGGTGTGTTGCTCGCGGCAGCAGTGGTTGTCTACAGGCTGCGGGAAAAACTGGTGCGGCGCGCCAATCACAAAGACAAGCGCTGGGTGTCCTGGCCGAAATATTTTCTCTGGGCCAGTAGTTTCGGCTTTGTCGGCTATTACTCCATGGCGCAGCCGAGCATCACCCATCTGCTGACCTGGTTTCATTCCCTGGTCTATCACTGGAAGTGGGAGTTGTTCCTGTCGGACCCCGTCATCTTCATGTTCTGGTGGTTCATTCTTATCACTATATTTGTCTGGGGGCGCGGTTTGTTTTGCGGCTGGCTGTGTCCGTATGGCGCCATGACTGAGATCGTACACAAGCTGGCCCACAACTTCGGCTTGCGCCGTTTCCAGTTTGAACTTCCCAAGTCGCTGCACGACAAGCTCAAATGGATCAAATATATTATCTTTGCCGTGTTGCTGGCGGTGTCGTTCTACTCCATGGGTACAGCGGAAAAAATGGCCGAGGTCGAACCGTTCAAGACGACCTTCCTGGTGGGGGTGTGGAACCGGTCCTGGCCGTTTGTGCTGTACTGGGTGGTGTTGTTCGTGGCCTCCGCGTTCATCGAGCGGCCGTTCTGTAAATATCTCTGCCCGTTGGGTGCGGCGCTGGCGATTCCGTCGACCTTCCGTTTCTTCGGACTCAAACGCAAGCAGGAATGCACCACTTGCAAGGCCTGCGCCAAGGGTTGCGGTTCCCTGGCGATCGACGCCGCGGGCAGGATCGATCAGCGCGAGTGCCTGCTGTGTCTCGATTGCATGGTCCTGTATTATGACCCTCATGCCTGTCCGCCGCTGTCGCAGGAACGCAAGCGGCGCGCAAAGGCGGGCCAGTCTTTGACCCCGATTAACGACGCAGGCTATTTTGTGTCGCTGGAGACGCTGAAGACCGCCATCAAGAATGCGCGCACGGCATAAGCGTGCGGGAACCGGTGATGTACCCAACATATCAAGAGGTGCGCCATGGTCAAACAAACTGCCGGACAGGAACAAGTGCCGCTGCCCGATGGGAAGGAAAAACTTTCTGTCGCCGCCTGGATCTGGGCGGAGGCCAAGGACCACCTGCTGCCCTGGGGCCCCGGTTTTCTGACGCAGAAGTCATCCATCAAGGCGGCGGGCATCGGACTCGCCGTGCTGGTGACCGTGATATGGATACTCGCCGCCGTCGGGCGCATCGATTCCGTGGCGGTGATCGCCTGGTGGACCGGCTGGAGTGTCTACGAAGTCCTGTGTCGACGGCGCTGCAAGCCGTGGGTCAAGGAGGGCCCCTGGTGGCAGCGCAATCTGCGCAAGGCCGATACCGTCGATATTATTTTTTATGTCGCCACGAAGAATCTCCTCATTGGTGTGGTGCTTTTTCTCATTCTGACCGGTCTCGGCGTTTTTCCCCGGTGACCTACCGGAAAAACTGAAATAGTTGTAGGGTGGGCATCGCCCACCACATGGGGCGTCGATGGGCACCGCTGGTGGGCGATGCCCACCCTACAAACCAGATGCAGGATATACCAGCATGTTTAGTTCACCTCCCTCAGCGGTTTGCAGGTTAGAATAACGGCATGCAGCCCCCTTTGCCTGTTACCCATACGGTAGCCCACGCCGCCCAGCGGTGTGTGCTGCTGGTGCTGATCACGCTGCTCGCCGCTCCAACGTCACAGGCAGACGAGTGGCGCGTGCACCCGGGCGAATCCATCGCGGCGGCGCTGCAGGCGGCGCAGGCGCAGGACGTGGTGATCGTCGAGCGCGGCGACTACGAGGAACACCTCGTTATCGACAAACCGCTCACGCTGCGGGGCGTGGGCCGCCCAACCATCAGCGGCGGCGGCAGCGGCGATGTCATCCGTATCACCGCGCCGGACGTGACGGTCGAGGGTTTTATCGTGCGCGACAGCGGCAGCGATCTCACGGCGCAGAATGCCGGCATCTACGTCGTCCCCGGGGCGCACCGCGTGTTGATAAAGGACAACGACCTTGTCTACGACCTGTTCGGGCTGTGGCTAGAGGGTGTGGACGATGTGCAGGTCATCAACAATCTGATCACCGGCAAGCGCGACCTGCTATCGTCGCAGCGCGGCAATGGCATCCAGCTGTATAATACCAACGGCGCGCAGATCATCGGCAACAACATCAGTTTCGCGCGCGACGGAATTTATGTCGATGTGTCGCATCACGCCGTGTTCCGCAACAACAAGCTGCATCAACTGCGCTATGGCACGCACTACATGAATTCCAATGACAACCTCTGGGAGGGCAACGAGTCCTACCTCAACCGCAGCGGTCTGGCGCTCATGGAGACGCGCAACCAGACGGTGCGCAACAACATCGCCTGGGGCAATACCGATCACGGTATCATGCTGCGTACCCTGCAGGATTCGGTCATCGAGAACAATGTGGTGGCGGGTAATGGAAAGGGGTTCTTTATTTACGATGCGGAGTACAATGTCATCAAGAACAATCAGGTGATCGGCAACCAGATCGGTGTACACCTGTGGGCCGGGTCGTACCGCAACGAGGTGGAGGGAAATGATTTCATCCTCAACCAGAACCAGATACGTTACGTCGCGGCGCGCGATGTGCGTTGGGGCGAAAAGGCCGGGAACTACTGGAGCAATTACGTCGGTTGGGATGGCGATGGCGATGGCTTCGGCGATGTTGCGTACGAGGCCAACGACGTGGTCGATCGCCTGAGCTGGCGCTATCCGTATGTGAAGCTGCTGCTCAACAGCCCAGCGGTCCAGACCCTGCGCATGGTCAGCCGGCAGTTTCCACTGTTGCGCTCCCCCAGTATCGTCGACCCTCATCCCAAAATGCGCCCGCGGCGCGCCGACTGGAGTCAGTGGCTTGAAAAAACCCGTCATTGAAGTGCGCGCCGTGTCCCGGCGCTTCGGCGATATCCAGGCCGTCGACAATGTCGAGCTCACTGTTGCCAAAGGTGAGATCTTCGGGCTTATCGGACATAACGGCGCGGGCAAGAGCACGCTGCTCAGAATGATGCTGGGCCTGCTGCCGCCGACCAAGGGTGAGATCCGCATCAATGGCGAATCGGTGCGCGGCGCGCGTTTTCGCCAGGTGCGCCGGCGCATCGCCTATCTGCCGGAGAATATCGTGTTTTATGAAAACCTTTCAGGACTCGAAACCCTGATGTTCTTTGCCAAACTCAAGGACGCCGACAAGCGCACCTGCCTGCCGTTGCTGGAAAAGGTCGGTTTGGGTGCCGCCGCACGCCGCGCGGTGCGCGGCTATTCCAAGGGCATGCGTCAGCGACTGGGTTTCGCCCAGGCGCTGCTCGGTGGACCGGACATCCTGTTTCTGGACGAGCCCACCACCGGCCTCGACCCGGAGGCGACGCGCGACTTCTATCGGATATTGGAAGAGCTGAAAGAACAGGGCGTCACCGCCATCCTGTCGTCGCACCACCTGGCCGAAATCCAGGAGCGTCTCGACCGGTTGGCGCTGATGAAGACCGGACGCATCCAGGCGTCGGGCACGGTGCAGAGTCTGCGCGAGGCCCTGAAACTGCCGCTGCACATCCAGGTGGCCCTGCGCCCCGGCGCCGAACAGGCGCTGCGCACCGCCCTGCAGGATATCGCCGGCTGCGAGATGACCCTGCATGCCGGCAGTGCCAATATCGTGTGTCATCGGCAGGAGAAAATGCGCGTCATCGCCCGGCTGGCGGACCTGCAGGACGCCATCACCGACATCCACCTGCAGGAGCCGTCGTTGGAAGACGTGTTCCTCGGCTACGCGGAGGCCTGACATGCAGGGTGTGGAATTCAGACAAATCGCCACCATCGCGCAGAAGGAATTCTGGGACCGCATCCGCAACCGTTGGGTGCTGGCGGTGGCGGTGATCTTCACCTTATTCGCGCTGGTCATCGCCTACTTCGGCGCCGCGCAGCAGGGCGCGGTGGGTTTCAAGAGCATCGATCTGACCATTGCCAGCCTGGTGAGCCTGGCGATCTACCTGGTGCCGTTGATCGCCTTGATCCTGGGTTACGATGCCATCGTCGGCGAGCGCGAGCGTGGCTCCCTCGACTTATTGCTGTCCATGCCCCTGACCCGCCTGGAACTGCTGCTGGGAAAATATTTCGGTCTGGCCGCGGCGCTGGCGTTCTCTACCCTCGCCGGCTTCGGCCTGGTGGGCCTGATCCTGTCGTATCAACTGGACATGGAATCTCTGTTTCACTACGCCGGGTTCATGTTCAGCGCGATACTCATGGGCATGGCGTTTCTCAGCCTGGCGGTACTGATCTCGGTCGTGGCCAGCAACAAGGTGGTGGCCAGCGGTGTCGCCATCGGTATGTGGTTTCTGTATGTCTTGGTCTACGATCTGATCCTGCTGGGACTACTGGTGCTCACCGAAGGTCAGTTCGCCGACCAGGTGTTTCCGCTGTTGCTGATGTTGAATCCGGCGGACGTGTTTCGCGTGCTCAATATATTCAGTATGGAAGAGGTGCGTTCGCTCTATGGTCTGGCCACGGTGTTTCCGCCGGCCCTGGCCAACCCCTGGCTGCTCGGCGGCGTCATGGTTTTCTGGATAGTGGCGCCCCTGGTGGTCGCCTATGGTAAATTTAAATAATGCGTACAGCGAATAGTGCAGCCACGAAAGAAATCGTTGGGCGACAATGCCCGCCCTGCTACAGAACACATGGAGTGCGGGAGCTCGCTCCCGCTTTAGTAGCGGCGGCTTGCCGCCGCACCCCATTGCAAACAGGCACGTGTGCAGCTACAGGATACGCAATGCCCACCCCACGGAAAATGCAAAACCAAACGACACGGCGGAGACGCCCATGAAATTCACACCGACCCTGCGCCAGCCGCTCACACGCCTGCCCGTCGCGGCGTTGCTGCTGTTTGCACTCAGCGCCTGCAACAAAGCGCTGCCCCCGGCGGCGCCGCAGGACATCGCCCAGGGCACGGTGTGTGCCCTCGATGGCATGACGCTGCTGGATTATCCCGGCCCCAAGGCACAGGTGCAGTATACCGACGGCAGCACCGAATTTTTCTGCGACACGGTGGAAATGTTTTCCATCACCCTGCGCCCGGAACAGCAGAAGCGCATCCGCGCCATCTTCACCCAGGACATGGCCAAGGCCGACTGGCGCGAACCCAAGGGTCAGTGGATCGACGCGCGTAGCGCCTATTATGTGCGAGGCAGCAGCCAGCGCGGCTCCATGGGTCCGACCCTGGGTGCCTTCGCCACGCGCGCCGCGGCCCAGGCGTTTGCGCAGCAATACGGCGGCAGCGTGCTGGCCTTTGCTGAGGTGACCATCGACATGGTCGACCTGCACGGCGGCGCTACCCACGACCGCGGAATGTAACGGAACCCATGGCCGACTTTTACGAAAACCTTCACCCCGATGATGTCGCCGAGCTCGACCGTCTGGCGAAGCTGCTGATCGAATTGCGCGAGAGCCACATGACGCTGCTCGCGCGTCATGCCGTGGCCAGCGAAGATGATCTGTACGACCGGCTGCGTGCCGGTAAGATCGCCGAGCATCCAGCCTACGAGGATTATCTCGGCGCCCGCATCATCGAATCGACGCGCCAGGCGGTACGCGCGCAGCTGCGTGACTATATGCTGCAGATAACGCCAGGCGCGGACGGCAAGCACCTGCATGCCCAGCTGTCCGACGCGCTGGTCACGTACTACGGCGAGCGTCTGCAGGGCGTGCCACGTCAGTCCCTCGATGCGTTGACCCTGCAGTTCGATAGCGATCTCGGCGTGGAGCTGCGTTTCGCCGGCGCCGATGAATATTCCATCTACTGGCAGTGGCCGGGCGGGGAGGGGCGGATCGACACGGCGCCCGGGCATGCCCAGCTCGCGACCTGCCCGAATCACCGGCACGCCGTCGACGGCAGCCTGCGGCCTGATCCCCTGACACAGCCCGGTCGGGAACCCTGGGAAAATCTGCGCGCTGTGCTCGACGCCCTGCTGCAAGATCCGCGGCTGGAAACGGCCGGCTGAAACCGACACAAAGCGGACCTATCTCTGAAAATGCTAGGCAACCTATGCATCGAGGTAAGGTAGGTGTCAGGTCTCACATTCCAACATTTATGATAGGCTAATCACCAGAAATACCCGCTAAGAAGGCGTCTGTAACAGGGAGGGACTGCGCCATGACACGCCCACTGCGTCTTGAGTTTGCCGGAGCGATTTGTCACGTAACCACTCGTGGAGATCGCAGAGAGGAGATCTACCTCGACGACGATGACCGAGTAGGCTATCTGGAGCTTCTCGGTGAGGTCTGCGGACGGTTTAATTGGACCTTGCACGCCTATTGTTTGATGACCAATCATTATCACCTCATCGTCGAGACGCCGGATGCCAATCTTTCGATCGGTATGCGGCAGCTCAATGGTGTCTATACCCAGCGCTTCAATCGCCGTCACCGACGTGTGGGTCACGTATTTCAGGGTCGCTACCACGCCATTCTCGTGCAGAAGGAAACCTACCTCCTTGAGCTGACCCGCTACGTAGTGCTCAACCCGGTGCGGGCCGGTATGGTCGTCGAACCAGGGCACTGGCCGTGGAGCAGCTATGGCGCAATGCTTGGACTAGTGCGCGCGCCAACGTGGCTCGAAACCGACTGGTTGCTGGCACAATTTGCGACTACCCGCAACAATGCGGTGCGCCGGTATGAACGCTTTGTCCGGGAAGGTATCAGTGCCGCGAGCCCATGGAAAGCCTTGAAGCACCAAGCCATCCTCGGCGACGAGGCGTTTGTGGCAAGATTCCGTGACCCCGACCGCCTGGAGCAATTAACCGAAATACCAAAGACCCAACGCAGGCCTATCTCCGGTGAACTGGCGATGTACCGTGCAAACTACCCGCGCGATGAAGCCATGGCCCGTGCCTATCTCTCTGGCGCCTTCACGATGAAAGCGATTGGAGATTTCTTCGGGCTGCATTATATGACGGTAAGCCGCGCTGTTCAAAAATATGAACAACGCAAGATGTTGGAATGTGAGACCTGACACCTGACACCGTGACACCTGACACCGTGAGACCTGACACCTGACACCGCAGATCGCGAGTTCTTCGAAGTAGCAAGACACTTTTGGTAGGTATGTGACCTCCTGTCTGACCGGAAAGTCACAGTGTGCAAACCCTAGCGTTTACCTTACGTTCACAAATCTTGTTCAAACAAAATATAAGCAAATAATGATACTCGTTGCAGAGGTTTAATCCCCTGTGTATGGTTTTACGCTCTAGGAGAAGGGCACTGCCCGCCCGTCTTGTGCACAACCAATTAAAAGCGTGGTGGTTTCTATTCATGCTGCGATAATTGGAAGTTTAAGAGTTTTTCGACATCAGCGAAAAAAGCGCTGACTATGTCAATTTGGCTACGATAACAAGAACTAAGGAGAACGTCATGGATATCCGGCAAAAAATAATAATAGGAAAAGCACTGGCATCAATCACATTCTTAGTATCTCTCCCGCTGTCCGTGGGGCATGCTGACGCGCCGACGGCCCAGGCAAATATTTATGATATCAACCCGCTCCGTACGCCTCAGCCGGTCGTGCGAACGTTAGTCGATTTGCAGGACCTGCTGTACTTAAGCGGAAGCTATGTCAAAGTAATAGACTCTAAATACTGTACTGGCTGCACGCATAGCTATGCCGTTCGGGATCCGAACACCGGTTTCATTTACAACTCAGGCGATCCGCGTCTTGCGGAGGCCATGGCCTATTACCAAATCGACCAATACAGAAACTACATCGTCAATTCTGTTGGCATTCCTCTGCCTGCACTACCGCTTACTATCGATGCTCATGCGGTAGTTAATGGAAACGACATAATAGGCGCGGCCTATTCACCGCCATCGATTTTCGGCGGCACATGGCCAGGTAGTATTGCAGCGGGCGACACAAACAAGATTGATACCGGCGGCGACTGGATTCCCGACACAGTCGTTGCTAATACCCAGATGGCGCTCAATGCCGATGTGCTAGTGCATGAATACGGGCATGCGGTTACCGATTATCTTCGCTTTGGAGATAGAAGTTATTCGGCGCTCCCAAAATTTATGCAGGAAGGATGGGCGGATTACCTGTCGTCTTCCCGCTTAAATAGTCCGCTCGTAGGGGATTGGACTGATAGAAATGGTTTCAGAGGTTATCGCCGTACGCTGGCCGGCGGTATCGCGCAACTGGATTTCTGGCCGACGACAAATTTTCGGGCAGCAAGCGGTATCTCCGATACGGACTACAATACAGCGCGCATCTACTATAACAGCATGGTATGGAGCAGTTCGTTATGGGAACTGCGCGAACGCATTTCCCGTCTAGCTGGAAGTAGTGGTACACCGAATTACACTTCGGGATCGATTCTTACCGACCGGCTTGCCCTGACCGCGATACCGTTGTTTAACGTATCAGGTCAATCGGACAGCAATCCCGTAGCCGCTGTTACTCAAGGTATTCTTTCCCTGAAGCAGGCACTGGCCCAACTTAAAGTTAATCCGAGCTATGCGACCGCCTACCAGAATATTGCGAGCACCGATATCGATCTGGCTTTTTCTTCGCGCTTTCCGAAGTCATCCGGAACATCGCAGGTTGTATCCTCGGACGAGCGAGAAAATGCCTGGATCTATCAAACAGGGCGGAAAGATGTCGCCGTTGCTGTCATTGATACCGGGTTACCGTTGGCAGTGCCTGGAACAAACACCCCCTCCGGTTTGTTATTTGGAAACACGACCGCCAACACAACAACATTCTCTACAGGAGGAAATATTGCCTACGGATGGGATTTTGTAACGAATACGGCATCACCAGTGGATATCCCTTCCTGTCTTTTCGGTTGTTCTGCACATGGCCTAACTGTAGCGAGTATTCTAGGAGCGGCGAACACCGCGTCCGGGGTTGGCATGATCTGGAATACCTCATTGTGGATACTTCGGATCGCTTCGAGTGATGGCTCCGTTCCATTCTCCCGTAATAACCAGCATGCAGGAGAGGCGCTTCGGTACGCAGCGGACAATCATGCTGATATCGTGAATTTCAGCAGGGGGAATATCTCGGAATCCGGGACATTTGTTCCGGCGGATGCCGTGCATATGCCTACGTTTTACGCGATCCAGGAAGGAAACCAAGCCAATAATGGGCAGGGTAAGGATACAATGGTTGTCGCCGCAGTGGCGAATGCAATAAACAACCCGCCGAGCCTGGATAATGACATTAATCCGATTTATCCAGCGAGCTATCCTTTGCCTAATCTGATTTCAGTAGCCATTTGTAGTGCGACTAACGGTATCGGACAGCACAATGTTGATTTATGCGATGACGATGCATCGAACTCTTTCGCCACACCAATGATTAGTGGCGCTTTGGCGCTGTTATTATCTAAACAGAAAGATCGGCAGGCAGCACATCCGGGATATCGCTCGATGACCACGGGCGAAATAAAATACCTTCTTATGATATCGACCGATCACGTACCGGCGTTCGAAGGGAAGTCAGTCTCTGAAGGAAGGTTAAATGTAAGACGTTTACTCGAGTACTACGAAAGCGATACCGATTGGGATGGCTATAGTGACAGGATTGAAGCACTTTTTGGAACGAACCCCAATAGCCCGAACAACTATCCCAATATGAATGGAGATGCGGACGGAGACGGTCTATCCAATCAAATGGAGTTGGCATATGGGACCATCTCAATTCCGGTGAGCCCTGGCGTCAATTACAGCGGCAGACTCTATCCGGTTCATCTCAATGCCAATGGTACGATAAAAGCCGGAATCACTGCCCAGGATTCCGATGGGGATGGCATCAGTGATTATAACGAGGCCCGTGCCACCAACGGCTATTACACCGACCCCGCCAATCCAGACACGAACGCCAACGGCACTCGGGACGGGCAGGATCCCACCCCGAGTCTGTTCAAGGTCACAGTCAGCAATACCCTGGCCTTAAACAAGTTAACCACTGCTAGCGATATCTTTATCTCGTGGTGGCCAGCGAGCAATGCAACGGATGGTGATAGCAGTACATTTTGGCAGACCAGCACCAGTGGAGGGTCACATTGGTTAACGGTTGATCTTGGGGCGGTAGCGCGGGTACATGCAACCAGATTCTTGTTTGATACACAATATCAGTTTGCCACGGCCTATACGCTTCAGTTCTCCCTGGATGGTAATTTTACGAACCCAGCAACGCGCGTGGTTAATGTGACGGGGAATACATTGATTGACCGGACAGATGCCTTTGCTGCGCCGATTCGTGCTCGCTACGTGAGATTACTGATCACGGCACCGTCCGCCGCGGGTGGTGTTTTCCGGGTCAAGGAGTTTGAAGTACGCGGAGAAATGCCAAAAAATCTGGCCATTTCAAAAACGGCAACCGCGAGCGATGATTTTTATGGTATGTGGAAAGCGCCTAACGCCGTAGATGGGGATAGCTCGACGTTTTGGCAGACTGCCGCCGGTGTTTCATCGCCTCATTGGCTGCAAGTCGATCTAGGGGCGACATCGTCGATCGCTTCCATAGTGACTCACTATGATACTCAGTATAATTTTTCCTCCGATTACACATTGCAATTTAGTAATACAGGCAATTTCTCAGCTACCGGATCGGGTGCACCTTACGAGGTGCGTGTGAGGAATAACACATCTCGTGATCCTGTGTATACCTTTAGTTCACCCGTCAAAGCCCGTTATGTGCGGCTTCTTATGAATAGTCCAGTATCGGGTGTTTTCAGGGTTAAAGAGTTCGAAATTAATGGAGTGACTCCGTAAGCTACAATTTCTGTTTCGAGTAACAAATAGCCCGCGTCAGCGGGCTATTTTTTATGGTGCGCCGTGGTGACGCGTCGGATGACTGTTGCCTAACCCTTCGTCTTGCTCACAATGGGCATCTGCTTCTGCATTCGCGAACGTCCGGTTCCGGGAAAAGTGGATATCCGAAGATGGCCGGAAGCGGCCTAGTCCGGAATCGATGTCAACCAGACGGTTATGTCAACCGACGCATCAGCGTCACCACGCTCAGTAGCAACAATGCCGCCGTGCCGTTATGCAGCAGCACCAGCGGCAACGGCAGCGCCAAGAGCACCGCGCCGATGCCGAGGATAACCTGCAACAACAGTAGTCCCAGCAGTACGATCCCGATAGTGCGCACGCCTTCCCCTGCGCGTAGCGCGCGCCACCCCAGCCAGCCGAGATAGACAAAGGCGATCAGCGCACCCAGACGGTGACTGAGGTGGATGAGTTTGGCACTTGCATCGATCACCACATGACCATCCGCACCCGCGGCCAGGTGGCGGGTAGGATTGAACGCCTCGCCGATGGCGGCGACTGATGCGTGTACGCCGCCGCAGTCCAGTAGCGCGGGGCAGGCGAGGGCAGCGAAGTTGGCGCTGTTCCAGGCGCCGAGGGCGATCTGCAGACTCACCACCACCAGCCCGAGCATGGCCCAGGGACGCAGGCTGCGATCGGCGTGACCGGATAAAGACGTTGCTGCCGCACCCAACCACCACAGCAGGGCCAGCATGCCCATGCCACCGAGCAGGTTGCCCAGGGTCACCCAGGGCAGCAGTGGCGACGGGGTCTTATAGCCGAGCAAGGCCAGGAACACCGTCAGCCCGAGGAGTGCCAGCGGTATCGCCACGCTCTGCCCCGGCTGGCGGCGGCGTTGCACGGCGATGACGGCCATGGCCAGAATGAAAAATCCCAGGGTGCTGGCCGTCAGCCGGTGGGTGAGGGTGGC
>JANNJF010000454.1:0-4104 GCA_031405715.1 Gammaproteobacteria bacterium
GAACCAGCCAGGCCAGCAGCGGTGAAGGCTGCGAGACAAACCCGTCGTTAAACATCGGCACGATGAAGTCGCCCCGCGCCCACATCTGCCAGGCCACCGCCAGCCCATAGGTCTCGTCCACCGGCCACAGGCTGCGGGAAAAAAGCGGCGCCAGGATCACAATCAACCACAGGATGGTCCAGCCGACGGCGGCCTTGGTGGGGGCGATCCAGGCCGCCGGGGGTTTGTGCACCAGTGTGTTACCGATGCTGGTTCGGCGGGCAGCGCCGGAGAGCACCACCTCTTCGACGATAAATTTTTCGAGGTTACGGGTGGAACTGGAACCCGAGCGGCGCGTTTTCGACTGCCGGTCTGAACGGTCTTTACTCTCGGATTTTTTACGCTTGAAAAACATCAGTCCTTAATCCTTCTCTACCCGGCCCTGCGAGGTCACGCTGTCTGCGGCAGACGGTGGCCTGACTCCGTCGACAACCTACAGCACTATCGGCACACATCATCACTTTATATGGACAGCCGCGCCACGCCACCTTCGACCGACCACCGGTAGCACATCACTGATACCCTCGTGCCGACTGCAGGCGGAGGAGGTGTTAACAGAATTATCGCGGGGTGCCCGTGGCCGGCGCGAACTGCGCCAGCAGCATGCCCAATATCGCCAGGCACCATACAATCATAGCGCCCGCCGGCATATCCGCCAGGGTGGACAGCGCCAGACCCAGGACATACCCGGCCACCCCCAGGCCATAGGCGGCGGCGAGTCGCCCGCGTTCCGGCCAGCGGCGTGTGGCCAGGGGCGGAATGATGAGGCTGGCAAACACCAGATAGATGCCCACCAGCTGCACCGACGCCGTCACCGCGAAGGCGAAGAGGATGTAAAAACCCAACCGCCCGAGGCGCTCGCCCAAGCCCAACCACAGCGCCAGGATGACGGCGGTCAACACCGCCATGGGCAACAACTGAATATAACTGACCCAGAGTATCTGACCCACCAGCAGATCCTTGAGGCGTTCGCCGCCGTGGGGATTGTTGGCCAGCAGCAGCAGGCCGCCGCTCGCGGCCAGCACAAACAACACGCCGATGAGTGCTTCCTGGATATCGGGCCAGCGCTTTTCCGTGTACGTCAGCAACAAGGCGCCGAGCAGCGCCGCGCTCACCGCCGCCACCTGCACCACCCAACCCTGCGGCTCCCCGCCGAGCAGGTCGGCGGCGATGACGCCGAGTCCGGCGATCTGCGCGATGGCCAGATCGATAAACACGATGCCGCGCGCCAGCACCCGCTGCCCCATGGGCACGTGGGTGGCCAGCACCAACAGGCCGGCGACGAAGGCCGGCACGATGATGCTGAGATCAAATCCTGCCAGCGTCATTTGAGCGCACCCAGGAGTAGTGCGATGCTGGAGTCGAACAGGCCGAACAGATCCTGCGCCTGTGTGTTACCGCCGACGGTAAAGGGCAGTACCACCACCGGTATCTGCGCGCGCGTGCTCAACCACTCCGACGCACGCCCGTCGCTATAGGCGGCGCGCAGCACCATCTTCGCCGGTTGCTGTTGCAGCGTGTTGAGCACTTCACCCAGATAGGCACTGCTCGGCTCGACGCCCGGCTTGGGTTCCAGGGTAGTGACCTCTTTCAAACCCAGCCAGTGGCTCAGATAGGGAAAGCCCTTGTGTTGCACCACCACCACCACGCCTTTGAGGGGTTGCGCCTGCTTCTCCCAGCGCAGCATGGCGCTGCTCCAGCGCGCACTAAAGTCCGCGTGACGCGTGCGATAGTACGCCGCGTTGGTCGCATCCACCTGGGCAAGGCGTAGCGCCAGGGCCTCCGCCACCCGGGCGATGTTGTGCGGGTCGGTTTGTATGTGGGGATTGCCCGCGGCGTGCACGTCACCCGCGGCGCGATCGAGACGGCTGGGCACCTCCAGCATGGGCACGACACTGGCCGCCTCGAAATAGCCGGTGGCCCCCGGTTGGATGGCGGCGTTACCCGACTGCCGCAGCAGCAGCGGCAACCAGCCCGCCTCCAGTTCCGCGCCGGTGCACACCAGCAGCGCGGCGGAACGCGCGCGCGCAATCAGGCTCGGCCGCGCCTGGATGGCGTGCGGGTCCTGCAGGGCGGTGGTGGCGGTATACACATCGGCCTTGTCCCCCGCCAACGCCGTCACCAGCGCACCCCACTCCGGTTCGCAGGCGAATACCTTGAGCGCGGCAACCGCGTGGGTGGCCGTCAGCGCGGACAGCATCACTATCATTATCTGAAAAAGTTTTTTCACGACAGACTCCTTGCGCTATTCAATACTGATGGGCGCCATGGGCGCCGAGACTGGCCTGATACTGAATGAACCATTGACGATCGGTGACCTCGGCACGCGCCTGGTCGCGGGCAAACTGCAGACGCACGCGACTGAACTCGCTGAAGGCGCGCTCCAACACCAGGCTGTTGCGTGTTGGACGATACTGCACCACCGGCAGGTTGGCGGTGTTAACGCCGAAGTCCTGGGAACCGCTGTCCAGCTTCTCCGTGCGCACGCCCACGCGCCAGCGCGGCATGAACTGGTACAGGCCCTGCACATACCAACCGGATTGCTGCGTGGCATAGACACTGCTGACAGGACCGAGGGACGCCGGCGGCGTAGCCGTGTCGTAGACCAGCGCACCGTCTTCCCGGCGGGAAAAATACTCGCCCTGCAATTTGGCGTTGTGCACGCGCGGATTTCCTTGAGGCGCCCACTTCCACAAAAAGTCGGCGATCCACAAACGGCTGTTACCAGTAAAAGTATTGGTCACCGGCTGTGCCACCAAGTCGTCCAGCGTGACCTCCCGATCTTGCGCGGACGTTTTGAGGTAAGACAACCCGGCGCGCCAGCTGTGGCTGCTGCCCACATCACCGCCCGAGTGGGCGAAGGCAGCCAACGCACCGGCGCCATTGGCATTGCGCTCCGATCCGGGGAAATTCGCGCCGCGTCCCGCCTCCACGCCGAGTTCCAGATAACGATCGGTGGGTGCCAGCCACTTGAGCTGCACACCGTCGTCGTTGAATTGCGTGCCGAGAAACGCCTGATAGGCCAGGGGATTGTCCACGAAGTCCCAGGTGTGGGCGTGTTTATCGTTGAGATACCCGATGGCGGAAAAATAGCGACCGCCCTTGAGGGTCAGTCCGTCGCCGAGACCGATGGTCTGCACATAGGCCTCTTCCACGGACACGCTGTTGTCCGGGGCCAGGGCCAGAATCAAACTACCGTAGAGAAACGGATCGATATTGGCCGAGACCACCAGTTCCGACTCGCCCAGGCTGAAGCCACGCCCCCCCGGACCGATGTCGCCACCTTTGATGAAACCGCCGATGGCATAATTCGCCGGGTCCTGAGACAGATGCGCGTAACCGCCGGAGAGGATGAGCGAGATCGCCGGATTAAACGCGTTGGCAGCGGCCGGTGCCGCGCCCTCCGCCCCGTGCCCGGACACGGGCAGAATAAACAGTAATAACAGGCCAGCGGCCCGGATGATGTGTTGCATGCTTGCACTCCCCAATCGATTGCCCGGCCACGCCGGAACTTTTCCGCCCCGCAGGCGCGGGACGACGATGATGTATCAGAGCGGGAGTGTTACGGGCGGCGCGCGGGCACCATAGACAGACAGGGCATCCACGCCGTGGGTGATGCTGGCGCGAACGTTGTGAAACACATGGTAGGTGACGGGAGGAATCGTGGCCGCCGTGCTGGCCACGGCATTGCCTGCCTGGCCGTACACCAGACACCATTCGCAGGCGTGATTCGGCTTGTGCAGCTCGAACTGGGCCTGATGCTGCGCATACGCCCATTGCACGTACAGAAAGCCCGCGACAAGCAGGAGTGCCAAGGCACGCAAGGGCAGGGATTTAGGGGTGGTCGGCGTCACGCGTAGATTTTTACACCTTTTTTCCCGTGGCAACAAGTTCCGGCAGGCGCTGCACGCCCCGGAAGCCGCTAGTGTGCCAACACGTTCTACGGTAGTTTTTACCTTGGGCATGGCATAAGGTAGTGCCATAAGGATCATAATATCGTCGCGGTTATTACTGTTTAGCGCCCTACCTAAGGCCCAGCTAGTACTCCGTCAAATAAGTCTTTCC
>JANNJF010000455.1:0-3775 GCA_031405715.1 Gammaproteobacteria bacterium
AGTCCAGGATCACGTACCGCGCCCGTGAGGGGTAGATGGCGAACACGGCCAGCAGCGGCTGCACCGCGGCCCACACCCAGTTGCTGCCAATGCCCTCTCGCCGGTAGTGCGTCTCGTCCATCCACAGCGCATCGGCCGTGCACAGCGAGTCCACCGCCTGGGCCACCGGCGCCTTCAGTACCTCTGCAAGTAATTGGCGCAAGGCCTGCATGGCGCGAAAGTGGTGCTGCTTGACCGAGCCCTCGGAACAACCCAGGATCTGCGCCGTTTCCTGTACACCCAGGCCCTGGGTCTCGCGCAGTAAAAACACCTGGCGCTGGCGTGCCGGCAGTTGACGCACCGCGTTGTCGATGTGGCGGCGCGTGCGGCGCGCGGTAAATTCCTCTTCCGGTTCGTGCACGCGGCTGCCGGCGAACTCCGTTTCCAGGGGGTCCGCCAGGTCTTCATGCCCCTCGGGTTTTTGCCGGTCGAACAGGGAGATAATCTTGTTGATCCCCTTGTGCAACAGTCGCTGGCGGCGCGCATCGTTGATGCGGTTGTTCAAAATGGTGAAAAACAGCGCCGGCCATTCCACCGGTGGTTTTTCCCGGTAGCGTTGCACCAGCTTCAACATGCTGTCCTGCACCACGTCGAGGGCGAGTTCGTGATCCCACAGGGCATACTGCGCCATGCGATAGGCCTGGTGTTCCACTTGCGCCAGAAAATCGTTCATCGGGTCACGGGTTTCCAGTATGTGCGAGGCACCTGCCCGCCCGCGCACCGCGCAGGCTGCGCTGGGCGATAACGCCACAGCGGATAGGCCGTCCGCCACCTCTTCCGTCACCTGGTCCGCCCTCGGCATCGGTTGATGGTAACGCGGTGCGTCCGTGTCCGCCCGGGTTTAGTCATCATCGCGGTCATGCTGACGGCGGTGTTTTTCCCGGTGGTGCCACCTTTCATGTCGGTCATAGCGGTCATGGTCACGATAATAGTGGTGGCCGGGCTGGGCGTAAACCGGCTGGTAGTAGATGGCCGGAGCGGGCGGATAAACCACCACCGGTGCGACCTGTTCGACATAGCCCATATGGACGGGCAGGTAATAGCCTAGGTTGAGGCTGATATCCACGTGCCGGCTACCGGCCTCGGCCAGGGGGGTGGCGCCCAATAACAGGGCGGCGGTGGCCAGGACAATACGATGCATGGTCATTTTTTGTCTCCCGTTGATAACCCCGGAATGGGGCCTGCACTCACTACTAACGACGCCGTGGCGAAACGGGTGACAGAAATAGTTCTTTTTTTTCTACATTGGGGCAGCGTCGGTGTTCAGCGCCTACCCGCGCCACTCGCCGCCAGTAATAACCGATCCAGGACACGGGCCGGCAATACCCGTCGCAGGGCGGCAAACAGGCGCGTCGGGAAAGTGACCGCATAACGCACCCGCGGCCGACGGGCCTCCAGGGCATGTACAGTCTTTTCCAATACCGCCTCCGGCGGCAGGGTGAAGGGCAAGGGCTTGTTGCCCCCCAGGCGTTGTTCGACGTGACGGTAGTAGTCGCGGTGGGCGCTGTGTTCCCGGTCGATGTTGGCCAGAAAGGCCTGATAGGCATTGTCGCGGAAGCGGCTGGTGATGGGCCCGGGTTCGATCAGCATCACATGAATATTAGTGCCAGTGAGTTCCAGTCGCAGGGTATCGGACAGGGCCTCCAGGGCGTACTTGGTGGCGGTATAGGCACCGCGATAGGCCAGGGCGATGATGCCCAGGATCGAACTGATCTGGACGATGCGCCCTTCCTTCTGCGCCCGCATCACGGGCAACACCCGGTTGGTCAGTTCCTGGGTGCCGAACAGGTTGGTCTCGAACTGCTTGCGCAGGGTGTCGCGCGAGAGATCCTCCACCGCACCGGGCTGGCCATAGGCGCCGTTGTTGATCAGGCCATACAACTTGCCTTGGGTGCGCGTGAGGATTTCATCCATCGCCTGCCGAATGGACTCGGAGGAGGTCAGATCCAGGGTCAGGCTTTCCAGCCCCAGGGCCGCGAGGCCCGCCATGTCTTTGGCCTGGCGTACCGTGGCGAAAACCCGATAGCCTCGCTGGTGCAGGCCGAGGGCCAGGGTGCGGCCGATGCCGCTGGAGCAGCCGGTGATGAGGACAGATTTCTTTTCCAACGCTAAACTCCGTGGGCGGGATGAAAACGGTTTTTCAGCATAGCCTATCCGTAGGGTCGAGGTAAGCCGCGCGCTTCTGCGGGTGCGCTGCTATCCCTGCCTGGCGCCGCGATCGACCGTGCGGTGGGATGCCATGGTCGCGAGCGACGCGGACCGCAGGGAGGATGTGCCGGTGGCGGCCGAATAGTTTAGAATGCCCCTTTAGCATTTCAGGGGCAGGATCATGACCGCGAAGTTGCGCGTGGGTGTCGTCGGGGTGGGGTATCTGGGCAAGTTTCACGCGCGCATCTATGCCGCCATGCCGGAGGTGGAACTGGTCGGTGTGGTGGATGCCGACGCCGAGACCGCCGCCCGTATCGCCAAGGAGTACGGTTGCCAGGCCTTCGCCCGGGCCGAGGACCTGCTCGGCAAGGTCGATGCGGTCAGCATCGTGGTGCCGACCATCTATCATCTCGACGTGGCACGACCGTTCCTTGAGGCCGGCGTGCACATGCTCATGGAAAAGCCCCTGGCCGCAACGTATGCAGATGCCAAGACCATTGTTGAAATCGCCGAACGCAATAAAGTGATTTTTCAGGTCGGTCATCTGGAGCGTTATAACGCCGGGTTCATGGCCCTGGCGGAGAGCGTCAAGGAGCCGCGCTTCATCGAGGCACATCGCCTCGGCACCTTCGTCGAGCGCGCCACCGACGTGGACGTGGTGACCGATCTCATGATTCACGATATCGACATCGTCATGTCCCTGGTGCATTCCCCGATCCGCGAGATCTCAGCCATCGGCGTGCCGGTGCTGACGGAACACGCGGACATCGCCAATGCGCGCATCGAGTTCGAAAACGGCGCCGTGGCCAATGTCACCGCCAGCCGCGTATCCAACAAGAAGCAGCGCCGCATCCGTGTGTTCGGTCGCCACAGCTATCACGCCCTCGACTTCGGTGACTCGCAGGTGGAGGTGGCGCACGCCGTGCCCAGCCTGAGCGGTGGCCGGCCGGAAATCACCACCCAGCGCCTGACCATCGAACCACAGCCGCCGCTCGATGCGGAGCTCGCGGATTTTATCGACTGCGTGCGTCACAAGCGGGCCCCCCTGGTGGGCGGTCGCACCGGGCTTGAGGCGTTGCGTGTAGCACTCTTGGTTAAGGAGAAGATTTCATCATGTCAGACGTGAAGCCCGTTCCGTATCTCGATCTCGTTACCCAGTTCAAACAGCTGGAGGGCGAATGGCTGGAAACGATTAAAAAGACCGGCGCCGCCGGCAGCTTTATACTCGGCCCCAACGTCACGGCCTTTGAACAGGAGTTCGCCAAGTACTGTGGCGTGAAACACGCCATCGGCGTGGCCAACGGCACCGACTCGCTGATCCTGTCGCTGCGTGCGCTCAACATCGGCCCGGGGGATGAGGTGATCACCTCGCCGTTTACCTTCTTCGCCTCCTCGGAGGCCATCGACGTGGTGGGCGCCAGAAAACCATCGGCTGTGGCATTAACGTAACGATCTTCTGGATCGAAGAGTAGCCGATCCGTATTTGCCGGAAAATCCTCAGCAAGACAAGAATCGTCGCGGCTGAACGAACCGCTTCCATGAGTCATTGAATCGACCGGCTTGAATCCATGCGTCAGGAAAATGTGCG
>JANNJF010000456.1:0-4175 GCA_031405715.1 Gammaproteobacteria bacterium
CACAGATGCTTGCCAAGGGCCATGATTTCCCCAACCTCACCCTGGTCGGTGTGCTGAATGCGGATCAGGGATTATTCGGTGTGGATTTCCGTTCCGGCGAGCAGTTGTTCCAGCGCATCGTGCAGGTGGCCGGCCGCGCCGGCCGCGCCGACAAACCAGGCGAGGTGCTGATCCAAACCTACCATCCGGACAACCCGGTTTTTTCCGCGCTGCAGCAGCACGACTATCCGGGTTATGCGCAGTATGTCCTGGAAGAACGCCAACAGGCGCAATTCCCGCCGTTCGCCCACTTCGCCCTGCTGCGTGCCGAATCCCCCAATGCCGGTATTGCCCTGGGTTTTGTGCAGCAGGCACGCCGCCTGGGGGAAACGCCGCCAATCAATAGCCAGATCGTGTTGGGTGAGCCGTTGGCCTCACCCATGGAAAAACGTGCCGGGCGTTACCGCGCCCAGCTGCTGGTCATGGCGCCACAGCGCGGCGCGCTGCACGATTTTCTGTCCCGCTGGTTGGGACTTCTGGAAGACGCCCCGGAGGGGCGTAAGGTGCGTTGGTCCCTGGATGTGGATCCGCTGGATATGTACTGATCGCCGCCGCGGCGATCAGTCTTGGCCTCAGCCCGCGGCAAATACGATGGCGCCGCTCTGCGTGGCCCCGGTGTTGGTCAAGACATACGGCAGCGGAAAATTCTCCCGGTATTCCTGCGGTAGTCCATACAGGCTTTGTTTGAAGGAGTCGGGAGAGAACAACATGGGGATGATGTTGTTGTAGGGCGTGGCCTTGTCGGTCAGGCTGATCACGTCGTCCGTGTATTGCAGATAGCCGAGATCGACCAAGGCGGCGATCAGATCTTTGTAAACCGCGCGGATGTCGACGCCGTATTTTTTCAGGATGCGCCGGGTATCGACGCGGGTAAAGCGCAGTTGGCTGACCACCTCGCGCGCGAGTTCCATCTCGGCGGTGAGGGGCTCGGATTCCATAATGGGCAGTATACCGGCGTCGATGTTGGCGTAGTAATTCTTCATTGACAGCTGGTTCTGATAGAGCACCCGCGGCGCGTAGCCCATGGAGGACATGCCGAGGGCGATCAGTGGCAGGTTTTCCCAACGACGTAGTTGGTGTTGATAGGATGCCTTGGCCGGCTTGAGGAAAATGTTCTGCAGTACCGGCTGAAAGCCACGTTCCGCCAGAAACTGCTGGGCGCCTCTGAACAGAGCCACCTTTTTATCGAACAGCTCGTCTTTGCCCGGTTCGTAACGCATCCGATCGGTATTGCAACGCTGTCCGTCGAGGGAGTAAATGGAGACGCACGGCACACCGATGGAAATGAATCGGGATAGGGTCTCGATCAGGGCGCTGTCGGGCTCACCTTCGAAGCCATACATGGTGTCGATGTTCACGTTGCCGATCAGCTCGACGGCGGTTTGCATTTCCTCCACCGCCTCGTGCACCGAATAATTCCGATTGAGGCTGGCGAGCAGTTGAGTGTCGAGGGTCTGGATACCGTAACTCAGGCGGTTTACCCCGAGGCTTTTCAGCAATAGGACTTTGTCGCGCGGCAGCGTACCCGGCGCGGACTCGATGGTGATTTCCGTCTTGCGTGTCAGGCGGAAATGTCGGCGAATACCGTCAAACAGCATCTCCAGCAAATGGTTGTCGAGGGACGTGGGTGTGCCACCGCCGATATACAGCGATTCGCATTCCTGGCCGTTGAACTGTTCGGCATACATGGCCATTTCGCGCACCAGGTAACGCACATAAGTCTCCTTCTCCCCCGTGCGTTGTCCGGGAATCACCGGGTAGTAACAAAATTTGCACAGAGTGGCGCAGAACGGAATGTGCAGGTAGGCGCTATAACGGCCGGCAATGGCGGACGGGTGTTTGAAGAGCTCGTCGACGGCCAGGGAGCCGCGGGCCTTCTGCGAGATCGGCGGGGGAAAGGTCCAGTCAAAGCACGGAAAGTAGTCGTTCTGTTTCTGCAATGCCGCGGCGATGCGGAACTTGAGCAATCGCGGTTCCATGGCGAGCAGTTGCGAGTCGGCGAAGGCGGTGGTTTCGGGGGCGCGCGTGAGGCGTGATTTTTTATTGAATGTCTCGTGGTAATGTTTCACAACATCCTCCTGGATGATATTCCCCCCGTTTGAGCAAACCCACACGCACGTCTGGCCCGAGATACGGACGCAAGCCATCAGGTTGGAAGCCGGGTTGGGGTAAGGGGTGTGTCGAAGATTGTAAGTACGTGCGCTCCCTGCGAAAGCACGCCGTCTAGCATGGCGCTTGTAATTGTTCCTTGCTGTTGATACTAGGAGACTCTTGCCGTGTGAGGCAAGGGAACAGGCAGGGTTTTGGTTACCGATGGTCGGGCAGGTGAGGCCGTCGGCAAATCGCGGCAGACGGTCGGCCGATGCATGCGGGACGAGAGGTATATTAGAGCGAGTCGATCCAGTCTTTCAGTTGCGTTGCTTCGCGGCCGATGAATTTGGTGTCGGCGTAGAGGTGGGCAATGAGGGAGATGCCTTGGGCCGCCGCTATCAGGTGGAGCGCGTGGGCGCGCGACTTGTTCCCGTGACCCAGCGCCAGAAACTGGATCTTCAGCCAGTCGAGAAAGACATCGAACATTTCCGTCACCCTGATCTGGAGATCGACCTGGGTTTTACCGAGTTCGGCGCCGAGCGTGCCCATGGGGCAGCCGAAACGCACTATGTTCGGTTCTTCGTTTAAGAGGATATCGACGAATCTTTTCAAGCGGCGCTTCGGCTCGGGGTGCTGGTGGTCCCATTGTTCGAGCATGTCGCGCATGCGTTGCAGGCGTGCGTCGACGACGGCATTGAGTATGTCGTCCTTGGACTTGAAGTAGTAATAGAAATTGCCACGCGGCACCGCCGCGGCCTCGGCGATCTCGCTGAAGGACGTGTGATTATATCCCTGTTCGTAGAACAGGCGGTTGGCAGCAGACACTATCTGCTGGCGGACTTCTTCGCCCTGTTGTTTGTTGGCCATGGATGAAGACAAACGCTGAGTTGAATGGGTCATAGTGTAACGTCTCCGCCATCCCCGAAACAACGAATACCCTTTAGGTGCTGATTTCGCCGATGAATCGGCTGCGTACGGATACCGCCGCCAGCGACCAAACTTGTCTTGACACGCGGCCCGACTTGATCTAATTTTAGTCAGACATATGTCTTAGTCAAGACTGCACGGAACACGGTTTGTGGGCCAGCGACGATACGCAGGCAGAGTTTGGTATTCGTAGGCTTGTTGTAGGCATCGGCGCGCAGGCGTCCGATAAATCCGCGGAGTGGGATGAGGAGGTCATATGGGTCAAATAAACGATATAAGCAGGCGCGACAGTGACAGCGTGGTTCTGTTAGGCCAGGAAGGTGTGGCGCTGGATAAGTGGTTTGATGAACGATTCGAAAAGAAGATGCAGGAACGCGAGGCGGCCAGGACCCCTTCCATGGCGATCATCGCGACAAAAGGAACCATGGATTGGGCCTATCCTCCCTTCATCCTGGCTTCCACCGGTGCCGCGTTGGGTTGGGACGTATCGATATTTTTTACATTTTACGGTCTGAGTCTGTTGAAAAAAGATCTAAAGGACCTGGAGATAAGCCCGCTGGGAAATCCGGCCATGCCGATGAAAATGCCGTTCGGACCGAAATGGTTCAAAGAAGTCGAGTGGAAGATCCCCAACCTGGTGATGGCCGGCGTGCCCGGATTCGAGAGGTTGGCCACCGGCCTCATGAAACAGACCATCAAAAACACCGGCGTCGCGTCCATCGCCGAATTGCGTGAGTTGTCGCTGGAGGCCGGCGTCAATATGGTCGCGTGCCAGATGACGGTCGATCTATTCGGTATGAAGCGCGATGATTTTATCCCCGAGGTAAAAGATTATATCGGCTCGACAGCTTTGCCGAGCAGATAAGTCAGCACTTCAAAGGCTTCGGCGGGATGTTCGCTCATCTCCAAAATGCGAAAGCTGTCACTGTGCAGTTTGGCGGTGATCTGTCCGTTGTACGAGGGCAGTGCCGCGATACCCCAGTTGTCAAGCTCTCCCATGAGGTCGGGATTCATAAGCCATGAATGCCCGTAGATCATTGCCGTGTGTCCCGACGGAAATAGATTGCTAGACGCAACACTTAATTGGTGTGTCGAATTGGGCATAAAATGATCGCGCC
>JANNJF010000457.1:0-6949 GCA_031405715.1 Gammaproteobacteria bacterium
TGCTCACGGTGTTGTCCCGGGACGAGTGGTTTTCACCCCCCGCCAGCGGTTCCGGCGCGCCTTCCCGCATGGTGGTGTGTCCCTGCACCAGCGGTGCCCTGTCGGCCATCGCCATCGGCGCCAGTGACAACCTGATCGAGCGCGCCGCGGACGTGGTTATTAAGGAACAGGGTAAGCTTATCCTGGTGCCGCGGGAGATGCCGTTGTCCGCCATCCACTTGGAAAACATGTTGAAACTGGCGCGCCTGGGGGTGGTGATCCTGCCGGCCAACCCCGGTTTCTATCATCGGCCCAAGAGCGTGGACGACCTGGTGGACTTTGTCGTGGCCCGTGTCCTCGATCACCTGGAGGTGGAGCACACCCTGGTGCCGCCCTGGGCGGCGGGGCAATGAACTATTATTTCTTTCCGCTGCCGTAGATGTAGTGGGAGAATTTGGCGACATCGCTCGACAGGCTACGGAACAGATGATCCAGGCTGATGATGGCGTGTTCGAGCAAGTTCACGGCAATATAAGGATGTTCGACCCGTAGACGCTTGTATTTTGCGCGGGATAATACCAGCACCTGGGTGTTGTCCGCGGTGGCGCGTATGCGCGCCGAGCGCGGTTTGCGGTCGAAGAAGGACATTTCGCCCATGAGCTCGCCTTCGTTCACCCGTCCGACCTCGTGATCGGCGCCGTGGTCTTCATAATAGAGAGCGGCTTCGCCCTTAATGACGAAGTAGAGGGCTTCACCGACCTCGCCAACGTTGGCAATGACCTCGGTTTTTTTGTATTCCGCCAGCTCGGTGAACTCGAGCAGGGTTTCGATCTCGCGCACCGTGAGGGACTGGCAGAGGTACTGCAGATTGAGGAATTGGGTCAGTTCGATTTTGGATTTGGTCATGGATAAAGATCCTGAGAACTAAAGTGCGAGTATATATTAGAATACCGGAAAACCCCTCTGGGGCCTGCCGCTGGCCATTACGCCCGAGGCGTTTTTCTTACCCATTGTCAACGATAAAAATAGTGAAGGAGAATGAAGGTGAAGACGCGGAGAATAACCCTGGCCTATCTGCTGTTGAGTCTCATGCTTGTGCCGCTGGCCGGATGGGCCGAGTACACCGAGGGCGTTGAATACATTGAGGTGCCGCAACAACCGGTGGAAACCGGCGCCAAGATCGAGGTGCGCGAGTTCTTCTGGTACGGTTGCCCCCACTGTTACCATCTTGAACCGCTGTTGGCCCGCTGGCATAAAACCCTGTCGCCGAAGGCGGAGTTTGTGCGCACGCCGGCGATTTTCCGTGACACCTGGGGCGTGCATGCGCGGGCGTACTTTGCATTTCAGACCCTGGGGGTGGCGCAAAAACTGGACAGCGCCATGTTCAAGGCCATCCATGAAAAAAATCGTCCCTTGGACAATGAAGCAAGTCTCACCGCCTTTGCCGTTGAGCAGGGGATCGATGAAAAACGCTTTTCTGACGCTTATAATTCCTTCAGCATGGAAAACAGCCTGAAACGCGTGAAGGAACTGCAGACGCTTTATGGCATCACCTCTGTGCCGACCCTCGTTGTGGATGGGCGCTATATCACCAGCCCTACCTTGGCCCACGGCCAGGAGGAAGTGCCGAAGGTGCTGGATTTTTTGATTGCCAAGGCCGCCAAGGAGCGCAAGAAAAAACCGGCCTCGCGCTAGTTTTTGGCCTGTTCAGCCCCCAATAACCTAAGCGAGTTCCATTTTTGGATGTTAGGCATGGTTCATGCATGCTTTTGGCTGCAATTCGACCGAGGGTATCGCCGCTAATCCATATTATTTATATGGATTAAGCTACATCCGAGGCGATCGACCGAGTGGCCCGTGCGGGGTGATGGCGGGACGGATGCTTGGCTTATTTTTTAAAGAATGGCTGGATTGGGCAAGAATGGCGCGCCCTAGAGGATTCGAACCTCTGACCTTTGGAATCGGAATCCAACGCTCTATCCAGCTGAGCTAAGGGCGCAGACGGGCTAGCATAACCGCCTCGGGCGGGTAGGTCCATGGCTTGACGGGGGGCAGTGATTTTTTTTGTATTTGCGGTTAGAATCCGCCGCGAAATCTTGGTGCTCGTGCCGTCCGGCGAGTGATATATGTCTGCAATTGAAAGGAACAAAACATGACTGACCGTAATTTTGTAAAGACTTTTTCCGGCCTCATCGCCGCCCTCGCCGCCCTGACGGTGGTGATCTTTATCCTGGCCCAGATGGTGGTCAGTGCCTCCAACCTGAAAAAAGACAAGACCGTCGCACAGAACGACGCCGCCGTGGCCGAGCGCATCAAGCCGGTGGGTGAAGTCGCTGTCAGCAGCAGCAACAAGGTGATGGACGCCCTGATCCCCACCGCCAACGCGGCCGGTGCGGACAAAGGCAAGGCCACCTACGACAGCAGCTGTGGCGTGTGCCATGGCGCCGGTATCGCCGGTGCGCCGAAGTTGGGTGACAAGGCCGCTTGGGCCTCGCGTATCGCGCAAGGCGCGGATACCCTGCACACCCACGCCCTCAAAGGCTTCCAGGGTAAAGTCGGCATGATGCCCGCCAAGGGCGGCAACGCCGGTTTGTCCGATGCCGATGTGAAGGCCGCGGTGGACTACATGGTCGAGAAGGCCAAGTAATCGGCTTCAAAGCCTGAAAAACAAAAAGCGGCCGCAAGGCCGCTTTTTTTATGTTCGCGTTTTGCTGCCGGCGGGCAACCTACACCGGTTTGGCGCGGTCCAGGGACCGGTACTGGATGGCCTCCGCCAGGTGTGCCGATTCGATGGCGTCACTACCCGCCAGGTCGGCAATGGTGCGCGCCACCTTGAGGATGCGGTGCACGCCGCGGGCGCTGAGATTGAGTCGCTCCATGGCCAGTTCAAGAAATTTCATATCCGCGTCCCGCAGGCGGCAAACGCTTTCCATCTGGCCGGGGGCGAGCTGGCCATTGGCGCAGGCGTTGCGTTGCTGTTGCCGGTCCCGCGCCGCTTGTACACGTTGTTGAACGATGGCGGACGGCTCGGCCCGGCCGTCGGATTTTCTTAACAACACGTCCCGGGGGACCCGCGGCACCTCGATGTGCAGGTCGATACGATCCAGTAGCGGCCCGGAGATGCGCGCGCGATAGTGGTGTACCTGTTCCAGCGTGCAGCGGCAGCCACCGTTGGGGTTGCCCAGGTGGCCACAGGGGCACGGGTTCATGGCGGCCACCAGTTGAAAGCGTGCGGGAAACTCCGATTGGCGCGCAGCACGGGAGATGGTGATGTGGCCGGACTCCAGGGGTTCGCGTAGGACTTCGAGCACACGGCGGTCGAATTCCGGCAGCTCGTCGAGAAACAGCACGCCGTGGTGTGCGAGGGAGATTTCGCCGGGCATAGGCTGGCTGCCGCCGCCCACCAAGGCCACGCCGGAGGCGGTGTGATGTGGGGCACGAAACGGTCGCTGTTTCCATCGCGATAGATGAAAGCCCTGATGGCTGATGGATTGGATTGCCGCTGCCTCCAGGGCTTCAGCGTCACTCATGGCCGGCAGTATGCCGGGTAGGCGAGTGGCGAGCATGGTCTTGCCGCTGCCCGGTGGGCCCATGAACAGCAAGCTGTGTGCCCCGGCGGCGGCGATTTCCAGGGCGCGTTTGGCGTGGTGCTGACCGCGCACCTCACCGATATCGGGTGATGGCGACTGCGGCGACTGCGCCTCTTCCCGCACGTGCACGGCCAGGGTCTGGCTACCCGCGAGATGTGCGGTCACCTCCAGCAGGTGACGGGCGCCCAATACCCGCACGCCCGTGGCGAGAGAGGCCTCGGCGGCATTGCTCAAGGGTAGGATCAGGCTGCGCTGGTGTTGTCCGGCACGCAAGGCCACGGGCAGGGCGCCGCGAATGGGGCGTAGTGCACCGGTCAGCGCGAGTTCGCCGGCGAACTCGTAGCGGTCCAGGTCATGGTCGGGGATCTGGCCGGAGGCGGCGAGGATGCCGATGGCGATGGGCAGGTCGAAGCGGCCACCGTCTTTGGGCAGGTCCGCGGGGGCGAGGTTGATGGTAATACGGCGTGCGGGGAATTCGAAGCGCGCGTTGAGCAGGGCACCGCGTACCCTGTCCTTGCTTTCGCGCACCGCGGTCTCTGCCAGGCCAACGATGGAGAGGGCGGGCAGGCCATTGGCCAGGTGGACCTCAACGGTCACCTCCGGCGCATCGACACCATACTGGGCACGGCAGTGAACAACGGCAAGGGACATGGTTTCCTTTCCATGATGGGACCCCGGGCAGTGTGAACGAGTCTATTTTTTACGCAAGGTGCTTTCCAGTGCCGCCACCTGTGTTTCCAGAGCCTCTAATTTTGCACGGGTGCGGGCCAGCACGGCGGACTGCACGTCGAACTCCTCGCGTGTCACCAGATCCAACCGCTCAAACACCGACAGCAGGGCGGCACGCACATTTTTCTCCACGTCCTGGGTGAGATTCGGAGGCAGCGCACCACGTAGTGTGTTGACGATCTGGTCGATGGTTTTGGTGTCGATCATGGAGTGTCCCGGGGTGAGCTGGCTCTGTTGGAGATAGGATTCTGCCGTAATGGCGCTGTGCTGACCAGACGGGCGGTGCGCAGGGTCGGTGTCGGCGGAAAGGCCGGGATACTTTTTGTTACACGTATCCCTTAGAATCAGGCGCGCAGTCGTTGGTTTTCACTCACCTCGCAGCGAACCGTTTTGACGGATCGGAAGGAGATACATGGACACATTGCGACCCGCCCTGTTGGGCTGCGGACTTTTTTTCTGTGGCATGCTGGGCGCGCAGGCGCAGGAGGGCACCCGCTACAATGTGGCGCTCACCAGCAACTATGTCTTTCGCGGTATCTCCCAAAGCGATAACCATGCGGCCCTGCAGGGCGGCATTGATTACCAGCACGCCGGTGGTCTCTATGCCGGAGCCTGGGGTACCACCCAGGACATCCCCAACACCCGCGCCAATGTCCGGGCGGATGGCTATGGTGGTTTTAGCTATCAGTCCCCCAACGGTCTGGGATTTGATGTGGGCGCCAGGGCCTACACTAACGCCTTTGTCTTCCCCGGCCAAAATCGGGATTTCTTCTGGGAGGCGTATGGCGGGCTCAAGTTCGGCCCCGCCTCCTTCAGTCTCGCCCATGATTTTGATAACAAAGACACCTATGCCGAGGCGGGGTTGAATTATGATCTGGGCAGCGGGGTCATGCTGGATCTGCATGCGGGTCATTACTTCATCAAGTCGGCGAGCCTGGGAGGGGATTACACGGACTTCGGTATCCGGGTGAGCAAGATGTTCAATGACCTGGAGGTGTCCTTGTCCTTGACCGACACCACCCAGGATCCTTCCACCGATCTCAACGACGCCACGCTCATTCTATCGGGCAAATATCGGTTTTGAATCCGGGCTATCACGTCGCCGGCGTGGGTGCCTGGAGGTGCCCACGTTTGCTTTATTGATCTCTGTCGATGCCGATACACAAACTGGCCCCGAACCCGTTGGGGCCAACGTTAACCTAGTTCCGCTGGCTTGACCTGAAGTCACGGGGGTAGCGATCGTGTACAGCGTTACGCGAGCCGCGCCTGCGCTTATATGTAGCGCAGGCATGCACCACTATGGTTCATGCCTGCGCTACGCTGGTGCGAATTTATTATACAATTCGAGCACATTGGCCCCGCCATCCCCCTAACTTATTGATTTAAAATAATAAATAACAGTGGCACACGAATTGCTATCAACCTGCTCAGGACAGTATCCGCCGGGCAAGAATAGCAGGAAGCTCGCACAGGGAGTTGAGCAGTTCGTATTCACACAGGCAACCTGGCCACGCGCCGGAACCACAACATACTGAAGGAGAGGATTCGCCATGACACATCTACGCAAGAGTCTACTGGCTGTGAGCATCGCCGCCGTTTGTGCGGCACCGGTGTTTGCCGAGGACAAGATGCCAGTCAAGCCCGGCATCCCCACGCTCGGCCAGATCATGGACGCCAGCGGTATCAAGACTTCCGGCTATATCGATACGTCGTATACCTACCTCTCGGGAACCGGCAAGTTTAATCCCAGCGGGACGGCCAACCGCGTGTTCGACACTGAGCGCAACAGCTTTAACCTCAATATGGTTGACGTCACCGTGTCTGCCCTGCCGACCAAGGGTTTCGGCGGCCTGGTCGAGGTGAGCGCCGGCTCCGACGCCAAGGCCATCACCGCGGCCGGTACTACCAATGACGAGTTCGATGTCACCCAGGCGTACGTGCACTTCGCCAACGGCCCGCTCATGGTCATCGCCGGCAAATATGTCACGCTCTCCGGCGCCGAGGTCATCCGCGGGCCGGACAACCTGAACTTCTCGCGCTCGATCCTGTTTGGTTATGCCATCCCGTTCACGCACACCGGCGTGCGCGGTTACTACACATTCAGTGACAGCATGAAGTTCATCGTCGGTGTGAACAACGGCTGGGACGTGCAAAACACCTCGGCTGTCGCGCCTTCAGACGGCAAGACCCTCGAGGCCAGCGTGGCCCTGGCGCCGATCAAGCCGTTATCGGTCAGCGTGGTCGGGTACTATGGCGACGCGCTGGTCGGCACGTACGGCGCGCCGCGTTCACTCGTGGACGTGGTGGCGACCTATAGCGTCACCGATAACCTGAGCGTCACACTGAATGCCGACGTGGCCAAGCAGGATGACGCGCTCGCGCCCGGCGCCGACGCCAAGTGGAGCGGACTTGCAGCGTACGTGGGCTGGAAGTTCGCCGAGCAGTGGCGCGTGGCCGCGCGCGCCGAGACGTTCAACGACAAGGATGGCTACCGCACCGGCCTGGCCCAGAAGTGGAGCGAGGTCACGGCGACGCTCGCTTTCCTGCCGTCCGCCAGCACCGAGCTGCGCGGCGAGGTGCGTTACGACAAGTCGGATGTCGCCACTGCCTTTAACATGCCGGATGGCACCACTGACGACAACCAGTACTCG